>DASUXK010000243.1:0-4030 GCA_036377935.1 Usitatibacter sp. | reverse complement strand
TGCGCGGCGCGTGCGCGGTTCTGTTCGGCCTCGCGCCCCGCGCGTTGGCGCTCTTGTTCCGCGCGCTGCTGCGTTTCCTGCGCGGCGCGTGCGCGGTTCTGCTCGGCCTCGCGCCCCGCGCGTTGGCGCTCTTGTTCCGCGCGCTGCTGCGCTTCCTGCGCGGCGCGTGCGCGGTTCTGTTCGGCCTCGCGCCCCGCGCGTTGGCGCTCTTGCTCCGCGCGCTGCCCTTGCGGCCCGGCAGCCTGCGGCGCCGGAGCCTTGCCCCGTTCCCGCTCCTGGCGCGGCTCGCCGGCGGGCGCGCGCCTGTTGCCGCGCTCCAGCGGATTGCGTTGCGGAGGAGCGGCCCCTTGCGGCGCGGCTTGGGGTGCCACGCTCGGCTTGGAGAAGCTGGGCCGGTACGCCGGGTTGGTGGCGGGCGGCGGCGGCGTGGCCGAGGCACCGGGCGACGACGGGCCGCGAGCGGCGGGGGCCGAAGCGGACGGACGCGCGAGCGGCTGCCGGCGGCTTTCCGGATGCGCCTCGCGCACCTCGCGCGGGCTCGGCAGCAGCGAGGTCGGCGAGGAGACCGACGGGGCCGAGCGCGCGATCGCCGGCGGCACCCGGATGCGCGCCTGCTCGACGGGACGCTGCTCCAGCAGCGCGCGGCGGTGCACCGCGGTCAGTGCTCGCTCGCGGTTCCATTCGCGGTGCTCGCGCGCGAGGCGCTGCGGGACGTTGATGACGGTGATGTTCACCTGGTTCACGTAGGCCTGGCTCGCGCGGTACCAGGGGCGGTAGGGCTCCGACGGGGCGAGCGGATACCAGCCCACCACGGGCGAGCCCGTCGTGACGCTGAAGCTCCAATTCGACCCGCCGATGAAACCGACGAGCGCGGGCGCCCACACCGGGCGCTCCACGCGGCGCCCGGGGCTCCAGGCCCAGCGGTCGTGCAGCTGCACCCAGCGGCCGTAGTGGAACGGCGCGTAGCCCCACGGCTCCGAGTCGACCCACGTCCAGCCCCACGGGGACACGTAGGCCCAGCGGCCGTAGCGGTAGGGCGCCCAGTCCTCGGGCACGCGTCGCGGGTACCAGACGACGCCGTAGGCGGGATCCCGCGACCACTCGCCCCACTCGTCGAGATCGACGTACCCCGTCATCTCGGAGGAGACGTACTCGGGCGCCCGCGTCCAGCGTTCGTCGCGCGACATCGCCCAGTCGTCGAAGTCGGTGACGTACGCGTCCTCGAACGCGAAGGAGGGTCGCGGATCGCCCCAGACGACGACGGAGTCGCCCTCGCGAATGTGCACGCTCCCCTGCGTCGTCTCCAGCTGCGCGGCACCCGAGAAGACGGTGAGCCGCGATTCGCCGCGTTCCGCATCCGCATCGAGGCGGTAGCGGCCGGTTTCCTGCAATCGGAACGTGGCCTGCGTCGTGGACAGGCGCACGAGCTCGCCCCCACGCAGCCGGTGCACGCTGACCGACGCCGTTCCGCGCTCGAGGGTGGCGTCGAATGTCGTGTCGTCGAGACGCGACACGTCGAGCTGGCTCGCCTCGTCCATGCGGACGGCGATCGGGCCGACCTGCAGCTCGGCTCGCGCGCCCGGATCCGTCCACACGGAGTTGCGCGAGGTGATCGGCCAGTTGGGGTACGCCTCTTCCCAGCCGCGTTCGGGATCCTGGTAGAGGGCGACGTTGCCGTCGAACCAGGCGAGGCGTCCGACGCGCCCCGGAACCTCCTGCGCGGCGGCGGGAACGGCGAGCGCGGCGAGGGAGAGGAGCAGCACGGCGAGAGCGCGCATGGCGATGACTTTCCACGGAAGTTGCGGATCGGGGTGTCCTGCCCGGCTCAACGCGCGAGCCCCGCGGGCGGACGACAGCTTGCATCACGCTTTCGGACCGCGCCGCCGTCCACGCGGTTCGCGCGACCGCTCGTCGGACGCGTCCGACGGCGTTTTCCAATGCCCTGAATTCATGCCATTATTGGGCGCGTCAGGGAGAGCACCATAACAAGCGGGGAGTCGATGGATCGCAACACGGTATTCACGAAGACCGCGAAAGGCATCACCCAGGTCAACCAGCGCTCGGCCTCCCTCTCGAAGGACCTGATGAAGGTCCTGAAGCTCATCGACGGCAAGTCGAACTTCGGCCAGATCATGGAGAAGGCCGAATTCGACAAGAACGCCCTCGAGAAGGCGCTCAACACCCTCACTCGCGACGGCTACGCGCGCGTCTTCCAGGTGCGCAAGGAGGAGGTCGACCCGTTCGCCGAGGAGGACGATTTCGATTTCACCGCGCCCGGCAAGATGCCGGCGTCCACGCAGCGCGTCATCCCCGGCGCCGCGAACGACATCAGCGAGCTGGTGCGCCAGCAGGAGAAGGCCGAGGTCGAGCGCAAGGCGCGCGAGCAGGCCCACGAGCAGGCGCGGGTGCGCGCGAAGGCCGAGGCCGAGACGCGCGCCAAGCTCGAGGCCGAGGCGAAGGCGAAGGCGCAGGCCGAGCAGCAGGCGATGGAGCAGGCGCGCCGCGCGAAGGAAGCGGCGGAGCGCGCGAAGGCCGAGCTCGACGCGAAGATGCGCGAGGAGGAAGTGCGCAAGAAGGCGCTCGCCGAGCAGCAGGCGCGCCTCACCGCGGACCAGAAGGTGAAGGAGGAGGCCGAGAGCAGGCGCCTGGCCGAGATGCGCGCCAAGGCCGAGGCCGAGGCGCGGGCGCTCGCCGAGGCGCGCTCGCGGGCGGAGGCCGAGGCGCAGGCGCTCGCGAAGGCGCGTGCGGAAGCCGAGGCGGCGGCGAAGAAGCAGGCGGCCGAGGCGACGAGCGCGGAGCAGCAGCTCAAGGCGCGGCTCAAGGAAGAGATCGAGTCGCGCATCCGCACCGAGATGGAGGAGCTCCTCAGGAACGAGCTCGAGGAGAAGACCCGCAACGAGATGCGCGCGCAGATCCTCGAGGAGGCGCGCCTCGCGGCGCGGGCCGAGCTCGAGGAGCGGCTGCGCGAGGAGCGCGAGGCGCTCGCCCGCGCCGAGATGGAGGCGCGCGCGTCGGCCGAGGCCGAGGCCCGCGCCCGCGCGGAGAAGGAAGCGAAGCTGCGCGCCGAGGCGGAAGCGCGCGCGGCGGCGGAGACCGCGGCGCGGCACAAGGCCGAGGAAGAGGCGCGGCGCCATGCGCAAGCCGCGCAACGCGCGCGCGAGGAGGCGGAAGCCCGCACGCGCGAGCAGCAGGAGGCCGAGCAGCGCCTGGAGGCGGAGCGCCGCGCGAAGCACGAGGCGGAGGCGCGCGCGAAGATCGAGGCCGAGGAGCGCGAGCGCCGCGAGCGCGAGCTGCAAGCGACGCTCGAGGAGGAGCGCAAGGCGAAGCAGGAGGCCGAGGCGCGCGCGAGGATCGAGGCGCGCGCCCGCGAGACCATCGCCGAGGACACGCGCGTCAAGGTGCAGGCGGAGATCGAGGCCGACCTCACCAAGCGCGCGGAGATCGAGGGCAAGGCGCAGGCCAAGGCCTACATGGAGGCCAAGTCGCGCGCCGAGCGCGAGGAAGACGAGCGCATGCGCGCGGAGCAGGCGCGCCGCGCGAAGGAGATCGCCGACATCCTGCGCACCAAGGTCGAGCCCGACGAGGTCGCGCCCGAGGCGCCGGTGCGCCGGCGCGCGCGCCGCAAGGGCAATGCGCTCAAGACCGTGTTCTTCGGCATCGCGGCGCTTCTGATCCTCCTGATCGGCGCCCTGCACATCGTGCCGCTCGGCCCCTACACCGCCAAGATCGAGCGCAGCATGTCCGCCTGGCTGCACGACGACGTCTCGATCTCGGCGGTCACATTCCGCCTCTTCCCGACGCCGCACCTGAACCTCGAGAACCTCTCGGTGGGCAAGGTGCTCGACGCCAAGGCCGCGACCGGCAAGATCTACCTCGACATCGGCACGCTCTTCGGCGACCGGCCCGCCATCGACCGCCTCGAGCTGAGCAACGTGACGCTCACCGCCGAGGCGGTCCGGCGCATCCCGACGTGGGGCGATCCGCACGGCAAGGGAGAGGCGGGCCGGATCTCGGCGATCGTCCTGCACGG
>DASUXK010000242.1:0-2971 GCA_036377935.1 Usitatibacter sp. | reverse complement strand
CGCGGGCGCCGAGGTGCGCCTCACGCCGATCGAGTTCCGCCTGCTCGCCGCGCTCTCGCGCCATGCGGGCATGGTCGCCACGCACAGGAGCCTGCTCACCGAGATCTGGGGCCCGACCCACTCGGGCGACACCCACTACCTGCGCATCTACATGAAGCAGTTGCGCGACAAGTTGGAGGACGACCCCGTGAGGCCGAAGTACCTCCTCACCGAGACCGGCGTGGGCTACCGGCTGGTGACGGCGGACTGAACGCGCACCCGCGGCCCCGCGAAGCGGGCGCTGAAGCGGCTGCCCTTCCCGGGCGTGCTCGCGATCTCCAGCGCGGCGCCGTGGCGCGCGAGGGCGTGCTTCACGATCGCGAGCCCCAGGCCGGTGCCGCCCGTCTCGCGCGAGCGGCCACGGTCCACCCGGTAGAAGCGCTCCGTCAGGCGCGGGATGTGCTCGGGCGCGATGCCGATGCCGCTGTCCTCCACGTCGAACGCCGCGCCCTCGTCGGTGCGGTGCCACGAAAGGCGCACCGTGCCGCCCTCGGGCGTATAGCGGATCGCGTTGCTCACGAGGTTGCCGAACGCGCTGGACAGCTCGTTCTCGTTGCCGAGGAGGTCGATGCCGGGCTCGCTCTTCGCCTCGATCGCGTGGCGGCCGCCCGACAGGGCGCGCGCTTCCGCGCCGAGGCGCTCGACCAGCTCCGCCATCTCGATGGGCTGCTCGAGGGTCGCGGGCGGCGCCGATTCGAGCGCGGAGAGCGTGAGGAGGTCCTCCACGAGGCGCTGCATGCGCGCCGCCTGCTCGCGCATCATCGCGATGTAGCGGCGCGCCGCCTCGGGATCGGCCTCGTCGCGCAAAGTCTCCAGGAACCCGGCGATCACCGTGAGCGGCGTGCGCAGCTCGTGGGAGACGTTCGCCACGAACTCGCGGCGCACCTGCTCGATCTTCCGGAACTGGGTGATGTCGCGCGAGAGCACGAGCCGCTGGCCCTCGCCATAGGGAATCACGTGCAGCGAGAGCATGCGCTCGCCATCCTGCGCGGGGACCTGGATCGGCTGCGCGTAGTCGCCCGATTCCAGGTAGCCGACGAACTCGGGAATCCGCACGAGGTGCGTGATGGGATTGCCCATGTCGCGCGCCGGATCGATCCCGAGGTGCAGCGCCGCCTTGTCGTTGAGCCAGGCGATGCGCTCGCCGTCGAGGATCACGACGCCGTCGGGGAGCGCGCGCGCGGCCTGGCGCCAGCGCTCGACCGCATGGGCGAGCTCCGCCTCGCGACGCGCGCTCTCGCGGCGCGAACGGACGAGAAGCGCATGCAGCTCGTCCCACGCGCCGCGCGCGCGCGGCGGCTCGGGCGACTCGCCGCGCTCGAGCCAGCGGCGCAGCAGCGCGATTCGCCGCAGGTGGTAGAGCACCAGCGCGGCCATCGCGACGGCGAACGCGATCCAGCCCGCGAGCGGACCGGCGAGGATCCCCACGACGAGCGAGACGACCGCGCCGGCCGCGAGGGCGAGCATGGCCTTCAGCGCTTCGAGACGAAACGGTAGCCCGCGCCGCGCACCGTCTCGACGAGGTCCTGGTGACCGGTCGGCGAGAGCGCGTCGCGAAGCCGCCGGATATGCACGTCGACCGTGCGGTCCTCGATGAACACGTGGTCGCCCCACACGTGGTCGAGGATCTGCGCGCGCGTGTAGACGCGGTCCGGGTGCGTCATGAAGAAGTGCAGCAGGTCGAACTCGGTGGGGCTCAGGTGCAGCGCCTGCCCGCCGCCCGTGACGCTGCGCGTCGCCGGGTTGATCGCCAGTCCCTCGATCGCGACCTCCTCCTTCGTGAGCTGCGGGGCGCGCCGCCGCAGCACCGCCTCGATGCGCGCCTCGAGCTCGCGCGGCGAGAAGGGCTTGGTGATGTAGTCGTCGGCGCCGGCCCGCAGGCCCGCGACCTTGTCGTCCTCGCCGGCGCGCGCCGTGAGCATGATGATCGGCACGTCGCGGGTGCGCGCCTCGCCGCGCAGCCTTCGCGCGATCGCGGGCCCGGGCGCATCGGGGAGCATCCAGTCGAGGAGGATCACGTCGGGAAGCGCCTCGGCCACCGCGCGGTAGGCCTCCTCGGCGCTGGCCGCGCGACGGACCTCGTGGCCGTGGCGCGCGAGGTTCACCGCGATGAGCTCCTGGATCGACGGCTCGTCCTCGACCACGAGGACCGAGGCGGTCATCGCCCGAGCGCCTCCCGCTCCACCTCGGCGAGCGGCGTGTGGCGCACGTCGCGGCCCTTGGCCACGTAGATCACCTGCTCGGCGATGTTCTTCGCGTGGTCGCCGATGCGCTCGAAGGCCTTCGCGACCCAGACGATGTTGAGCGACGTGGAGATGGTGCGCGGGTCTTCCATCATGAACGTGATGAGCTGGCGGATGATCGCGCTGAATTCCGAATCGATCGCGGCGTCCTCGCGGATGAGGCGCGCGGCGGCCGCGGCGTCGAGGCGCGCGAAGGCGTCGAGCGACTTCCTCAGCATGCCGATCGCGACCTCCGAGAGGTGGCGGATCGTGGCGAGCCTCATGTCGGTGGAGCGCCCCGCGGCGTGGATCTCGCGCGCCATGCGCGCGACCTTGGCCGCCTCGTCGCCGATGCGCTCGAGGTCGGTGACGGTCTTGGACACGGCGAGGATGAGGCGCAGGTCGGAGGCGGCCGGCTGGCGGCGCACGATCACGTGGCCCAGGTCGTCGTCGATGGCGACCTCCAGCTCGTTCACCTTCGCGTCGGCGGCGATGACCTGCTCGATCCTCGCGGCGTCGCCCTCGAGGAAGCCCTCCATCGCGTCGCGGATCTGGGATTCGACGAGGCCGCCCATCTGCATCATCCGCGAGCGGATGGCTTCCAGGTCCTGGTCGTATTGCTTCGCGGTGTGCTCTGCCATGGCGCCTCTCCCGCGCACTCTAGGACGCTAGTGTGACAGTCCCGTGACGGTTTTCACGGGAATGCCGTA
>DASUXK010000241.1:0-7051 GCA_036377935.1 Usitatibacter sp. | reverse complement strand
TCGCCCTGGCGGCCGTGCATGCGCACGAGCATCCAGCGCCCGTGCAGCTTCTCGCCGTGCAGCTCGAACTTGAGCTTGCCGGTGCGGTAGCCTTCGCGCGGGTCGCCCAGCGGCGTCCACTCGCCGCGGTCCCAGACGATCACGGTGCCCGCGCCGTACTGTCCCGCGGGGATCACGCCTTCGAAGGTGGCGTAGGAGAGCGGATGGTCCTCGACGTGCACCGCCATGCGCCGCACGTGCGGATCGAGGCTCGGCCCCTTCGGCACCGCCCAGCTCTTGAGGGTGCCGTCGAGCTCGAGGCGGAAGTCGTAGTGCAGGCGCCGCGCCGCGTGCTTCTGGATCACGAACGAGAGCGCCTTGCCGGCGCGCGCGACCCCGCCCTTCGGCTCCGGCGTGGCCGAGAAGTCCCTCTTCTTCCAGTAAGGCGAGAGCGAGGACCGCATGCCCGTCTAGACAGCGAAAAAGGGGCCGGATTCCGGAAAGGGGTCCGACCCCCTTTTCGCTCTTCTCTAGATCTCGATGTGGGTGCCGAGCTCGACCACGCGGTTGGCGGGGATGTTGAAGAAGTCGGTCGCGCGCGTGGCGTTGCGGGTCATCCAGGCGAAGAGGTGGTCGCGCCACAGGGCCATGCCGGGCGTGTCGCTGGTCGGGATCACGGTCTCGCGCGACAGGAAGAAGGAGGTGTCCATCACGTCGAACGAGACGCCGAAGCGCACGCGGCAGGCGGCGAGGATCTCGTCGATGTCGGGCTGCTCCTTGAAGCCGTACCACGCCTCGAGCTTGTAGAAGCCGTTCACCAGGCGCTCGAACTGCACGCGGTCGTCGGGCGGCACGAACGGCACGTCGTGGGGCACGATGGTGAGGAACACCGTCTTCTCGTGCAGCACCTTGTTGTGCTTGAGGTTGTGCAGCAGCGCGTGGGGCACCTGGTCCGCGTTGCTGGTCATGAAGATCGCCGTGCCCGAGACCTTCTGCGGCGGATGCGCATCCAGGCTCTCGAGGAAGGGCCGCAGCGGGATGCCCTGCTCGGAAAGGCGCCGGAACATGAGCAGCCGCCCGCGCTTCCACGTCATGAGCAGCACGAAGACCGACGAGCCGATGAGCAGCGGGAACCAGCCGCCCGAGAGGAACTTCGCGGCGTTCGAGGCGAGGAACACGAGGTCCACCAGCAGCATCGAGCCGATCACGACGATCACCATCGGCAGCGACCAGCGCCAGATGAGGCGCGCGACCACCATGGCGAGCAGGCACTCGATCACCATGGTGGTGGAGACCGCGATGCCGTAGGCGTTGCCGAGGTTCGCCGCGCTCTCGAAGCCGAGGACCAGCAGCACCACCGCCACGAAGAGGATCCAGTTCACGAAGGGCACGTAGATCTGTCCCATCGAGCGCTCGGAGGTGTACTGGATCTCCAGGCGCGGCACGTAGCCCAGCTGGATCGCCTGGCGCGTGACCGAGAAGGCGCCCGAGATCACCGCCTGCGAGGCGATCACCGTCGCGCACGTCGCGAGCCCCACCATCGGCAGCAGCGCCCACTCGGGCAGCATGCGGTAGAACGGATTCTGGATCGCGGCGGGATGGGCGAGCACGTAGGCGCCCTGCCCGAAGTAGTTGAGCAGCAGCGCCGGGAACACCAGGCAGAGCCATGCGATGCGGATCGGCCGGCGGCCGAAGTGGCCCATGTCGGCGTAGAGCGCCTCGCCGCCGGTGAGCGCGAGGAACACCGCCCCCAGCACGAAGAAGCCGAGCGCGGGATTGGCGAGCAGGAAGTCGACGGCGTACACCGGCAGGAGCGCGCGCAGCACCGCCGGGTTCCCGGCGATGTGGACCACGCCCGCCGCGCCGATGCAGACGAACCAGATCGAGGTGACGGGGCCGAAGAGCGCGCCCACCTTGCCCGTGCCGTGGCTCTGGATGACGAAGAGCACCGCGAGCACGCCGAGCGTGAGCGGGATCACGAAGTGGCTGAAGGCCGGGGCCGCGACGCCCAGGCCCTCGATCGCCGAGAGCACCGAGATCGCCGGCGTGATCATGCTGTCGCCGTAGAACATGGCGGCGCCGAAGATGCCGATGCCGATGATGGTCCAGCGCAGGCGCGGGTAGCGGCGCGTCTCGCGCAGGGCGAGCGCGAGGAGCGCGAGGATGCCGCCCTCGCCGTTGTTGTCCGCCCGCATCATCACGAAGAGGTACTTGAGCGTGATGACCCAGATCAGCGACCAGACGATGAGCGAGAGGATGCCGAGCACGTTGGCCTGCGTGAGCGCAATGCCGTGCTCCGGGCTGAACGCCGTCTGCAGCGCGTACAGCGGGCTCGTGCCGATGTCGCCGAACACCACGCCGAGCGCGCCCACGACGAGGGCGAGGGTGGCTTTGCGGTGCGGCGCCGTCGAGCGGGGAATCGGACGGACCGAAGGGGCGGTCGTGTCGTTCATGTCGTCGTCACCGGCGCGCCGTCCGGGCGCGCGCGCTCGGGGGACCGGGTCGGGGCCGGACTATACGCCCCTTTGTTGCGCCGCACAATGAGGCGCGCGGCGCGGCGCGCGCCGCCCGGCGCGCGTTCCATGCCGCGCGATCCGCGTTTCGTCGCGCCGCCCATTGCCGGCATGCGCCGCGCCCCGTACCCTGCGCGCTGCCCCGCATCCGGCGACAACAATGACAAGGACTTTCCTCTGCGCGTGGCTCGTCCTGGCCGCGCTCGGCGCCCCCTCGGCGCTCGCGATCGAAGCGTTCCCGGTCGCGCCCGGCGAGCGCATCCGCATCGACGGGCGGCTCGACGAGGCCGTGTGGCGCAACACCCCGCCGTACGACCGCTTCTGGGACGTCTCGCCGGAGGATGGAAGGCCCGCGCGCGTGAAGACCGAGGCGCGCTTCGCCTACGACCGCGACGCGCTCTACGTCGCGGTGTGGGCCCACGATCCCGATCCCTCGCGCATCCGCGCGCCGTTCGCGCGCCGCGACAACGTGCTCGCGGACCAGGACATGGTGGTGCTCTTCGTCGATCCGGTGGGCAACCGCAAGTTCGCCCACTTCTTCCGCGTGAACCCGCGCGGCTCGATCGGCGACGGGCTCTTCAACGAGGACACGCTGAACGAGGATTTCTCGCCGGACCTCGAGTTCGACGTCGCGACCGGCCGCTTCGAAGGCGGGTGGACCGCGGAATTGCGCATCCCGTTCTCGTCGCTGCGCTACACCGAGCCGCCGTCGGCCGCGTGGAGCGTGCTCGTCTGGCGCAACTTCCCGCGCGAGCAGCGCTACGCGATGGCCTCGAGCCCGCTGCCGCGCGTGCAGACGTGCTTCCTGTGCCTGAACGAGCCGCTCACGGGCCTCGAGGTGCCGCCCGCGCGCCACCTCGCGCTCACGCCCAACGTCACGGTGCGCGGCGTGCGCGACCGCGACGGCGCGGCGACGCGCCGCGAATCGGACGTCGTCCCGAGCCTCGACCTCAAGTGGCGCCCGCGCGCGGACGTGGTGGTGGACGCCACAGTGAACCCGGACTTCTCGCAAGTCGAGCTCGACACCCCGCAGCTCGCCGGCAACACGCAGTTCGCGCTCTTCTACCCCGAGAAGCGTCCGTTCTTCCTCGAGGGCGCCGACATCCTGCAGTCGCCGCTGCAGGCGATCTACACGCGCTCGGTCACCGATCCCGCGTGGGGCGCGCGCGCGACGCAGCGCACCGGCGCCTTCGACGGAACGGTCCTCGCCTCGCGCGACGAGGGGGGCGGCCTCGTGCTGCTGCCCGGCACCTATGCCACCCGATTCGCGTCCCAGGATTTCCACTCCGTGGCGAGCTTCGCGCGCGGCCGCTGGCAGCGCGATGGCGCCACCGTGGGCGGCCTCTTCACCGACCGCACGCTCGACGGCGGCGCCTACAACCGCGTGGCCGGGCCGGACGCGGTGTGGTTCCCGAACGTCGAGAACCGCTTTCGCGCGCAGCTCCTCGGCTCGTGGACCACGGCGCGGGAGTCGGGCGGGACGATCGTGAAGGGGCCGCTCGCGTCGAGCCATGCCGGGCTCGTGGACTGGCTGTGGCACGGGCGCCTCTGGGACCAGTACCTCGACTTCGAGGACGTGGGCCGCGAGTTCCGCGCCGACAACGGCTTCATCGGGCAGAACGGCTACCGGCGCTTCTACAGCGAGACCACGCGCAAGTTCCTGCAGGTGGGGCCCTTCAACGAGGTGTCGCCGTACCTCTTCGCGGAGGAGAAGCGGGCGGCCGACGGAGACGAGATCTACCGGCAGACGTTCCTCGGCCTGCGCCTCGGGTTGCCGCGCGACACCACGGTCACGCTCGAGTACCGCCCCAACAACCTCGTCGCGGTGCGCCCTGGCGGCGGGCTGCGCAAGCGCGACCAGGTCTACTTCGCGCTCGACACCAACCCGTTCGCCTGGCTCGCGCGCATCCACTTCGAGACCGCGTACGGCGACCGGCTGGACGTCGCCAACAATCGCATCGGGCCGGGAGCGCTCTATTCGCTCCAGGTGAGCCTGCGCCCGCACCCGCGCGCGGAGATCGAGTACCGCATCGACGACAGTTACGTGGACAGCGACGTGCCGGTGGAGGGATCGCGGCGCATCATCGCCGAGCGCGCCCAGCAGCTCCTCGCGCTGTGGCACTTCAGCGCCAAGGACAGCCTGCGGGCGATCCTGCAGGCGAGCGCGGTGCGCCGCGCGGCGTCGCTCTGGGAAGAGCCCGCGCCGCACTTCGAGCGCACGCGCACGGTCTCGCTCGTCTACGCGCACTACGAGCGCATCGGCACCACGTTCCACCTCGGCGCCACCGCGAGCCGCACGCGCGTGCCCGATTCCGGCGTGCACGTCGAGACGGTCGAGGTGTTCGCGAAGGGCTCGTGGCGCTTCGACCTCCTCTAGCCTCAGCCCGCCGGCGGGTCCTTGGCGCGGGTGCGCGCCGCGGCGCTGAAGATGCCGATGCCCAGCAGGATCACCGCGCCGATCATGATGTACGTCTGCGCGATGCCCAGTGTCGTGGCGAGCCATGCGAGCCCGGCGATGAAGACGATGAAGCCGACCAGGTAGAGCAGGAACGACACGCGAGCCTCCTCTTGCGGATTCCAGCGATGCCGCTGGCCCTCGTTGGTCGCACCGTGCCGCCGTTGGTTCCGGCCGAATCCGCGATGCCGGTTATGGGAGCTTTCCTACAGGCCGCGGAAATCGGGCGCGCGCTTGGCGAGGAAGGCGGCGAACGCCTCGCGCGCGGCGGGCTCGCCCAGCATGCGTCGGAAGTGCTCGCCCTCGGCGCCGAGCTGCGCGCCCACCGCGACCCGGTGCGCCTGCTTCATGAGCGCCTTGGTGTGCAGCACCGCGGCGGCCGGCAGCGCGGCGAGGCGCTCGGCCGCGTCCCATGCGGCGCCCAGCGCGTCGTCCGCCGGCACCACGCGGGTGACGATGCCCGCCTCGAGTGCGCACGCGGCGTCGAAGGGCTCGGCGAGGAGCAGCAGCTCGGCCGCGCGCCGATGGCCCGCGGCGAGCGGCAGGAGGTACGTGGAGGCGAACTCGGGCACCAGGCCCAGGCGCGTGAAGGGGAGCTGGAAGCGCGCATCCTCGCCGGCGTAGACGAGGTCGCAATGCAGCAGGAGCGTCGTGCCGATGCCCACCGCCGGCCCGTTCACCGCGGCGACGAGCGGCTTGGCGGCGTCGGCCACCGCGCGCAGGAAGCGGAACACCGGCGCCTGCTCGCCCGCCGGGGGCCGCGCGATGAAATCGCGCAGGTCGTTGCCCGCGGTGAAGGCCTCGCGCGTGCCGTGGAAGAGCACGACGCGCACGGAGGCGTCCGCCTCCGCCTCGCGCACCGCGCCGGCGAGCGCCTCGTACATCTCGGCCGTGAGGGCGTTGCGCTTGTCGGGGCGATTGAAGCCGATCGCGGCGACGGCGCCCCGGCGCGAGGCGGTCACCTCGGCGTTCACTCGCGCCGCCGCGGGCCGCGGTTCTTGTCGATGATCGCGGCGAGGATGAGGCCGTAGGCGACGAGCCGGATCACGTAGTAGATGGGCGCGTCCTCCGACAGGCCCACCGACTCGTAGAGCACGACGCGGTTCACGCCCTCGATGAGGAACGAGAGCGCGAAGAGCAGGAAGAAGCGGTCGCGGGTGCTGCGCCAGAAGCGGAAGAAGAAGAGCGAGACGACGATGCAGCCGGTCGCGATCGCGCCCACCAGGATCTCGCTCATCGGCTCATTCCCCTTCCCAGATGAGCCCGAAGATCAGCAGCGCCACCGCGACGAGGGCGGTGACGAGGCGCGCGGGGACGAGATCGACGTTGGGCAGGATGAACCGGTCGAAGATGTTGAAGACGTTGCTCACCGTGAGCATCAGGAAGCACAGCCCGCTCCAGAAGAGCAGCCGGTGGTGCGTGCGCATGTAGGCCCGCAGCAGGAACCAGACGCACGCGAGGCTGGTGAGCGAGCAGAGCGAGTAGATGACGGGGGACATTCTCAGGAGTCCTTCCGGATCTTGAAGGCGTCGGCGAATTGGTGGGCCATGCGCTCGGTGCGCGAATGGATGAGGCGCGTCACGCCGATCAGGTTGTGCACGTAGGCGTGCGTCACCTTGTCGAGCATCGAGGCGAGCTCGGGCGTGGGGGCGAAGCGGTGGGCGTTCGGCTGCCCTTCGACGGACGCGATGACGCGCGCGGCCGCGAGCTGGTCGACCAGCGCGGCGGCCTGCTTCTCGCTCACGTAGAGGCGCTCGGCGACGCTGCGCGTCTCGAGGGCCTGCCCGGGGAATGCCTTGAAGAGCAGGATCGCCTCCATGAACGGCACGGAGGGAATGCTCGTGAGGATGAAGCGGCGAACGTCATCCGCGATCGCCTGGTCGTGCGGATCAGATGTCACGGTCAGAGCTGTCGGGGAACGAACCCATGATAACAAGCCTCATGGGCAGCGTGAACCCTCAGCGGCCCCCGCAGACGTCGAGGATCGCGGCGGTGCAGTAGGTAGATTCTTCCGACAGCAGCCAAAGGATCGCCCGGGCCACCTCCTCGGGCCGGCCGCCGCGGCGCATCGGGATGCTCGCCTTCACGCGGTCCACGCGCCCCG
>DASUXK010000240.1:0-4834 GCA_036377935.1 Usitatibacter sp. | reverse complement strand
GGTGCTCCCCTTCGTGCTGGGAGCGTTCTTGTCCTTGTGCATGTCGCCGAGCGCGAGGGCGGAGCCGCTCGCGAGCAGGACGACGGTGGAAAGGAAAACGGGCGCGAGCTTGCGCATGGTGGCCTCCTGAAGTGGTTGGTCAAAGCTTGCAGGGGAGCAGGCTGCAAGCGGCGTGCCACCGCTCGATCACGCTACGCGGGGGGTGATCGCGGGCGCGAGCGAAGTTCTTACGACCGGACGACGAAAAAGTGCCGGTCCCGATGACGCTGCATCACCGCCTCTCGTGTGGTGATCGCGCGACATCCGCCGCTTGCGCGGGCTCTCGATCTTCGCGCACGAGCCCGCGCAAGCGACGCGGCGGTCACTGAACGCGCGGGTTGTTCGGCCTCGCATCCCAGCGGTTCGGCACGCCGTCGTTGTCCCGGTCGCGGTCGACGCGGTTCGGGATGCCGTCGTGGTCGCGGTCGCGCTCGGCGTAGCGGCGCCGCTCCCAGCGATCGCGATGCCATCCGCCACGCTCGAGCACCCAGCGCCCGTCGCGATACTCCCAGCGCGACGGATGCCAGTACATGCCGTGGCGCTCACGGATCCAGTGGCCCGGGCGCCAGACGTAGCGCCCATGGCGCCAATCCCAGTAGCCCGGCTCCCACACGAAGCCGTGGCGCGGCGCGGGAATGTACTCGTGGCGCGGCGCGGGCGGCGCGACGTCGAGGTACACGCCGACGGCGGCCGGCGCGGGCAGCGGCGCGAGCGCGCCGATCGTGGAAGCGGCCAGTGCCGCGATGAGGAGCTTCGATCTGCGCATGATGCTTTCCTCCTTGGATGGGGCGTGATTTCAACTTACCGATCGCTTCCGCGAGGCCTCTGCCGGGCCGCTTCCCATTCGGCCGTCAGCCTCTTCCGACAGCTTGTCGCTGCGCTAAACCGCACCCGCCGGGCGGGTGAGGTAAATTGGCGGTCTTCACTTGGGAAAACCGCCATGGCCCTCCTATCCGACGCCCCTTCACTCTCCCGTCCCGAGCTCGAGGCCTTCTGGATGCCGTTCACCGCGAACCGCCAGTTCAAGGCGGCGCCGCGGATGCTGGTGAAGGCCGAGGGCATGTACTACACGACCGACGACGGCCGCCGCATCCTCGACGGCTTCGCCGGGCTCTGGTGCTGCAACGCGGGCCATTGCCGCAAGCCGATCGTCGAGGCCATCCAGCAGCAGGCGGCGACGATGGACTACGCGCCCGCGTTCCAGATGGGCCAGCCGCTCGCCTTCGAGCTCGCGAGCCGGCTGGCGAAGATGGCGCCCGGCTCCCTCGACCACGTGTTCTTCTGCAACTCGGGATCCGAAGCGGTGGACAGCGCGCTCAAGATCGCGCTCGCGTACCACCGCGTGCGCGGCGAGGGCGCGCGCACGCGCCTCATCGGGCGCGAGCGCGGCTACCACGGCGTGGGTTTCGGCGGCATCTCGGTGGGCGGCATCCCCGCGAACCGCAAGATGTTCGGCTCGATGCTCGCGGGCGTGGACCACCTGCGGCACACGCACGATCTCGCCCGGAACGCGTACTCGCGCGGGCAGCCCGAGTGGGGCGCGGAGCTCGCCGACGAGCTCGAGCGCCTGGTCGCGCTGCACGACGCATCCACCATCGCGGCGGTGATCGTCGAGCCGCTCGCGGGATCCACGGGCGTGCTCGTTCCGCCGCGCGGCTACCTGCAGCGCCTTCGGGAGATCACGAAGAAGCACGGCATCCTCCTCATCTTCGACGAGGTGATCACGGCGTTCGGCCGCGTGGGCGCCGCGTTCGCCTCCGAGGTGTACGGCGTCGAGCCGGACATGATCACGTTCGCGAAGGGCGTGACCTCGGGCACGGTGCCGATGGGCGGCGTGATCGTCTCGGGCGACATCCACCGCGCGTTCATGGCGGGGCCGCCGGGCGCGATCGAGCTCTTCCACGGCTACACCTACTCGGCGCACGTGCTCGCCTGCGCGGCCGGCCTCGCCACGCTGCAGCTCTACGACGACGAAGGGCTCTTCGCGCGCGCGGC
Organism: Usitatibacter sp.; assembly: GCA_036377935.1. Taxonomy (GTDB): domain Bacteria; phylum Pseudomonadota; class Gammaproteobacteria; order Burkholderiales; family Usitatibacteraceae; genus Usitatibacter. The sequence continues at coordinate 2,800 of DASUXK010000240.1, read as the reverse complement.
GCGCATGGCCCCCAAGCTCGAGGCGGCGATCCACTCGCTGCGCGGCGAGCGCCACGTGATCGACATCCGCAACCAGGGCCTGGTCGCCGCGGTGGAAGTGGCGGCGCGCCCGGGCGCGGTGGGCGCGCGCGGCTTCGACGTCTTCCTGCGCTGCTTCGACGACGGCGTGCTGGTGCGCCAGACGGGCGACATCCTCGCCGTCGCGCCCTCCCTCATCGTCGAGGAGTCCGAGATCGACCGCATGGTCTCGAGCCTGCGCAAGGCGCTCGCCGCCGTCGAGTGATTCGGCGCAACCCGGGGAGAAGAAGCGAATGAAGAAAGTGGCGGTCGTGACCGGCGCCGGCACCGGCATCGGCAAGGCGGCGGCGCTCGCGCTGCTGAAGGAAGGCTACTGCGTCGCGCTCGCGGGCCGGCGCGCCGAGCTCCTCGAGCAGGCCGCGGCCCAGTCCGGCGCCGGCGACCGCGCGCTCGCCGTGGCCACCGACGTGGGCGATCCGGAATCCGTGCGCAACCTCTTCGCGCGCGTGAAGTCCGCGTTCGGCCGCCTCGACGTGCTCTTCAACAACGCCGGCAGCGGCGCGCCCGCGGTGCCGATGGAGGACCTGCCCTTCGAGCAGTGGAAGAAGGTGGTCGACGCGAACCTCACGGGCGCCTTCCTCTGCTCCCAGGAGGCGATCCGCATCATGAAGGCGCAGGATCCGCGCGGCGGCCGCATCATCAACAACGGCTCCATCTCCGCGCACGCGCCGCGCCCCAACAGCACCCCCTACACGGCGACCAAGCACGCGATCACGGGCCTCACCAAGTGCATCTCGCTCGACGGGCGCAAGCACGACATCGCCTGCTCGCAGATCGACATCGGCAACGCGGCCACCGAGATGACCGAGCGCATGGCCAAGGGCGTGATGCAGGCGAACGGCGAGACGGCCGTGGAGCCGCGCATGGACGTCGCGCACGTCGCGAGCGCCATCGTCTACATGGCGAGCCTGCCGCTCGAGGCGAACGTGCAGTTCATGACGATCATGGCGACGAAGATGCCCTTCGTCGGGCGCGGCTAGGCGCCCTTCGAGACGCGCGGCGCGCTCACCCACTGCGCCTCGCGATGCTTCATCGCGAGGTATCGCTCGAGGCTCATCTCGTGGAGCTGGCGCGGGTAGCGCTCCACGGCGCGGAACCAGGCCTCGAGGCGCGCGTCGTCGCGGCGCGCCGGCGGAGCGGAAAGCGAGGCGAGGTACGCCTCGATCGCGAGGAAGTAGCGCATGGTGTTGCGCTCCATCACGCCGCGCATTCCGCGCACGTAGACGGGACGGCCGTCGCCGTCGCGGCCTTGCACCGTGAAGCCGACGTTGTCCGCGCCCACCGTGGCGAGATAGGCCTTCATCGCGAGCTGCGAGACCCAGCCGTACCCGTACGCATAGCGCAGGTGCACGATCGTCCGCTCCGGGTCCGCGGCGGGCGTCGCTTCGAGCACGATCCGGTAGTCGTGCGTGCCGAGGGGCCCGGAAGGCGCGCGCAGCGCGATGCGCAGGAAGTCGTCGTCGCGCGCCTCCTCGCGGAAGCGGAAATCGAGGCGATACACGTCGTCCGGCGTCGAATCCTTGTGGCGGCCGATGAGCAAGGCGAGGCGCGCATCCTCGCCGGGCCGCGCCTCGCATCCCTTCACGTTGAACGGCAGCACGAGCACGTCGCACCATTGGCCGGGCTCGTGCAGCGCCTCGCGGACCTGGCCGAAAGGGTGGTCGACGAGCGCGTACACCTCCCCCTCGATGGCGTGGTCGGTCTCGTGCGAAAGAAGCCGCAGCGGCTCGCCGAAACCGTTGTGGCGGATCTGGTCGCGCATCGAGGCGAAGCGCTCGCGCAGCTGCGCCCCGCCGGACGAAGCCGCGTCGCGCGCGGGCGCGGCCGCGGCCGCCATCGCGAGGGCCAGGGCGAATGCGCCGAGGAAGGCGCGGGCGACGGCAAAGGGTTTCGGGCGAATGGTCAAGGGAGCCTCCGAAGAAGGGACCCCCGGCGCCCCCCGGCGTTCGCGCGCGCCGGATGCTGAAACAAAAACCCCGCCGGATGGCGGGGTTCGGGAGGCGGGCGAGGGATCAGGCCGGATAGGGCTGGCGGGAGGCCGGCTCCTGCTCCGGCAGCGCCGGAACCGGCATGCCGTTGCGGGGCATGCGGCGCACCTCATCCTTCTCCCGGGCGCGGCGGGCCATCTCGGCATACGCGCGCTTGACCATCTCGAAATCGTACTCGTATGTCATCGGCCGCTCCTTCAGGTGATCCCGAGGATGAGTGTCCGTCATCGCCGGGGAAGATGCCTATCAGACATGTCCTACGCAGCCGGGTTTCGTGTGGCGCGCTAGTATGCGCTCACCATTCCGAACGCGCGTAGGGGACCAGCATGGAACTTCCGAAGAACGATTTCAAGCGGGCGCTGCTCGCGGGGCGGCAGCAGGTCGGATTATGGGTTTCGCTCGCGAGCGCCTACAGCGCGGAGATCGTGGCCGGCTCCGGCTTCGACTGGCTGCTCATCGACACGGAGCATTCGCCGAACGAGGTCGACAGCACCCTGGCGCAACTGCAGGCGGTCGCCGCCTCGCCGGTTTCCGCGGTCGTGCGGCCGGCGTGGAACGACACCGTCCTCATCAAGCGCCATCTCGACATCGGCGCGCAGACGCTGCTCGTGCCCTACGTGCAGAGCGAGGAGGAAGCGGCGGCCACGGTCGCGGCAACGCGCTTCCCGCCGCTTGGCGTGCGCGGCGTCGCGGGCATGACCCGCGCGACGCGCTTCGGCCGCGTGGCCGACTAC
>DASUXK010000239.1:0-2360 GCA_036377935.1 Usitatibacter sp. | reverse complement strand
CGGACCCTGTGCCCCGCGCGACCCTCAGTGCCTGCTCTGCCCGGTGAACGAGGATTGCGCCGCACGAGTCGAGGGGCGCAGCGGCGACATCCCCGGCCGCCGCAGGCGCGCACCGGTGCGGCAACGCGAGGTGGCGATGCTGGTCGTGATCTCGGGGCGCGACGTGCTGCTCGAGAAGCGCCCGCCCTCCGGAATCTGGGGCGGGCTGTGGTCGCTTCCGGAGGCGGCGGCGAACGCGAAGCCGGCGGCGGCCCTGGCCGCCGAATGGGGCCTCGAGGCGGCCGAAGTACGAGCGCTCGAGCCCTTCGAGCATGCATTCACTCATTTCACGCTGCACGTGAAGCCATGGCGGATGCGCGTGCGGCGCACGGCACCGCTCGCCGCGGAGAAACCCGGTGCGTGGGCGTCGCTGGACGATCTCGGTGACCTCGCATTGCCCGCGCCCGTGCGGCGGCTGCTCGCGTCGATCGAAGAGGACGGTGTCCCCGCGCGGCAAGCGGCTGGCTAGCCCCGGTGCTCCCTGAACCAGTCGGCGATGCCCGGCATCTGGGGCTCGAAGGGTCCCGGCGAGGAGAAGTTCAGGAACCCGGCGCGGACGCTGCCGCGATTCTCGAAATCGTGGGTGACGCCGCCGGGCACGAGGACGAAGGAGCCCCTGGGACACTCGAGCCATTCGTCGCCCACGCGAATGCTCATGACCCCTTCGATCACGTAGAAGAGGTCGTCCTCGGGATGCGAATGGGCGCCGGGCCCCTGCGTGCCGGGCTCCAGCCACCATTCCGAGACGGAATACCGCGAGCTCGTCTCGCCCTCGTCGGCCTTGAACACCGCGCGAACCCGGCCCATCTCGTAGGAGCGCCCTTCGCCGGGCGCGAGCACGACGGGGCTTCGGCGGTTTTCGCGCTTCACGGGAAGGCCACCGTGCGCTTGCGGTACTCGACGTACTCCGGATAGGCCGCGAGCAGGAAGCGCTCCTCCACCCGGCGCTTCACGCCGAGGAAGGCGATCACGACGATGCCGGCGAGCGCCGCGGCGAGCGTGGGCTCGCGCAGCCACAAGCCCACGACGCACAGCGCGATCCCGGAATAGATCGGATGCCGGAGCACGCGATAGATGCCCGATTGCACGAGGTGCGCGCCTTCCTTCGTGTGCGGAGAGACCTGGATGTTGCGCCCGAGGGCGAGGAACCCGAGCGCGATCACGACGAGCCCTGCGACGCCGAGCCCGATGCCGGCGAGCGCGGCGGAAGGCGAGGCGAGAAGCGGCTCGCCGGGATTCCAGAGCAGGACCGCCGCGTACACGGCCAGCAGGACCGTCTGCACGGCCGCATAGGCGCGGCTCGCGCGTAACGATGGAGTGTCCGCCATGTTGCCTCCGTCGAAGCGGTCAGGCGATGAGCTTCTGCTGCCTGAGGAACTTGTGGAGCACCGCGAGGCGTAGCGTAGCATCGGTGAGCTCGAGGAGCTTCTGCTTCACGTCGCTCCTCAGCGGCAGGATCTCGGCCAGGCGGAAGCCCACCCAGGTGGCGTCCTCGAAGCGCAGCGGCTCCACGAAGCGCTCGACGCCGATCGCGACGATCGCCTTGCGCAGGAACTCGGCGCATTCCGCGAGGCCCGGCGCATCGGTCGCCGGCGCCTCCCCGGCGAGGGGCTCGACCTCGGCGACGATGAGCCCGGATTTCTCGACCTCGCTCGAGACGATGCGGAATCGCTCGAGGCCCTCGGCGCGCACCTTGAGCACGCCCAGCTCCCCGGCATCGCAATCCGCGATCCGCGCGAGCGTGCCGATGCGCTCGGGCACCGCGGGCGTGCCCACCTCCTCGCCTTCCTTGATCAGGCAGACGCCGAACGGGCTCGCGCTTCGCAGGCACTCGCGCGCCATGTCGACGTAGCGCACCTCGAAGATCTTCAGCGGCAGCGCCGATCCGGGATAGAGCACGGTCTTCAGCGGGAAGATCGGCGCGCTGCGGGCGCGCTTGCCCGCGGAGAACAGGTTGAGGAGGAGCAAGGGGCGCGTCAGTCCTTCAGGTCGCGATGGCGCAGGACGACCGGGTAGTCGGCGGCGAAGCGCTCGGCGAGCTGGCTCGCGATGTAAACCGAGCGGTGGCGCCCGCCGGTGCAGCCGATCGCCACGGTGAGCGAGGCGCGCTGGTCGAGCACGAACCGCGGCAGCCAGCGCTGCAGGAAGCGCTGGATGTCCTCGACGAGGATGTTCGCCTGGGTCTCGCGTTCGAGGAATTCCACCACCTCGGGGTCGGTGCCCGTAAGAGCACGCAGCTCGGGATCGTAGTGCGGGTTCGGAAGCACGCAGCGCGCGTCGAACACGAAATCCGCGTCGAGCGGCGCGCCGCCCTTGAAGCC
>DASUXK010000238.1:0-2416 GCA_036377935.1 Usitatibacter sp. | reverse complement strand
GTCATCTGGAAGTACTTCGAGAAGCTGTTCACGACGAACACGTCCTCGCCCGCCTCGGCGGCGGTGCGCGCGTCGAGCCCGTAGGTGAGGCAGTGGTAGATCTCGTCGGCGAGGAGCGTTCCGCGCTCGTCGCGCGCGAGGGCCGCGAGCCCCGCGATCTCCTGCGGCGTGACGAGCGTGCCCGTGGGGTTCGACGGGCTCGCCACCATCGCCATGCGCGTTTTCTCGCCCCAGTGGCGGCGCGCGAGCTCGGGCGTGAGCTGGTAGCGCGTCTCCGGACCCACGGCGATCGCCTTCGGCACGGCGCCCAGCGCGCGCACGAAGTGGCGATTGCACGGGTAGCCCGGATCGGCGAGCAGCACCTCCTCGCCGGGATCGAGCAGCACGCCGAAGGCGAGCAGCAGCGCGGCGCTCGAGCCCGCGGTGACGATCACGCGGCTCGCGGGGACGGCGACGCGATAGCGCTCGGCATAGAAGCGCGCGATCGCCTCGCGCAACGCCATGAGGCCGAGCGCCGACGTGTAGAACATCGGCTCCTCGTCGAGCGCACGCTTGGCCGCCTCGACCACCGGGCGCGGCGTGCGGAAATCCGGCTCTCCGATCTCCAGGTGCACCACGTCGCGGCCGCGCGCCTCCACCTCGCGCGCGAGCGTCTGGATCTCCATCACCTCGAACGGGGCGATGTGCGCCATGCGCGACGCGGCGCGGATGCGATCGGCGAGGTCGTTCATATGTGGATTGTACGAAGGTTTTCCTCGCGGAACCGGGCCAGGCGCTTGGCGGAGACCGGGAAGGGCGTGCGCAGCTCCTGGGCGAAGAGGGAGACGCGCAGCTCCTCGATGAGCCAGCGGTATTCCTCGAGCCTGGGGTTCATGCGCTCGGCCGCGCGGTCGGCCTCGGCTCGCGACTCGTAGTCCTGCCACAGGGACTGCACGGTCGCGGCGTGCTTCGCGTCCCGCTCGGCGTTGGCGCGGTACTTCTGCAGGCGCAGCGCGTAGCCCTTGAGGTAGCGCGGCACGTGCTCGAGATGCTCCCAGGGCGTGCGCGAGAGGAATCCGGGATAGACCATGCGGTCGCGCTGCGCCTTCACCTCCTGCGTCACGCGGCCCAACGCGCCCGACTGCGCGATCGCCTGCGCGAGATGCTGGCTCGCCTCGCCGATGGCGGTGGCGTAGCGCGCCGCGCCTTCGGTCACGGCCGGAAGGCGCGCCTTGGCGCGCTTCTTCCGCTCCTCGAACGCGCGCTTGTCGCGGGGGAGCGGATCGTCGCCGATGAACGCGCGGTCGACGATGGCGGCGACGAGGTCGGCGCGAAGCTTGTCCGCGGGCACGACCGCGTTGAACTTCAGCGCGAGCGCGTTGAATCCGGGCAGCGCGCGGTCGAGGTTCTTCACCTGCTCCTTCAATTCGATCGCGAGCAGCCGCTTCACGCCCTCGCGGTGCGCGGCCTCGGCCTTGTCGCGGGTGTCGAAGAGGCGGATCGATGCGCTCGATCCATCGTCGGCCAGCGCCGGATATCCCGTGAGCGTCTGGTGGCCGCGCTTGAAGGTCACCTGCTCGGGAAGGTCGCCGAAGTCCCACGCGGTGATGCCCTCGCGCTCCATGCCGGGCTTCGCCTTCGCGAGCGTGAGGCTTGCCGCCTCGCCGAGGCGCGCGCGCAGCTCCGCGATGTCGCGGCCCATGGCGAGCTCGCGCTTCGCCTCGTCCACGACGCGGATATTCATGCGCAGGTGCGGCGGCGGCTCCTCCCTCGACCAGATGTCGGGGTCGAGGCGCTCGCCCGAGAGCCGCGACGCATAGTCGAGAACGGCGTCCTTCACGGTCTTCTCGCCAGCCTTCGCCCTCTCGAGAAACTGCGTGACGTGCTCCGGCACCGGCACGAGCTGCGTGCGGATGCGCTTGGGGAGCGCCTTCATGGTCCACGCGACCTTGTCGCGGACCATTCCGGGCACGAGCCAATCCACCGTCGCCTCGTCCACCTGGTTCAAGAGCGCGAGCGGGACGTTCATGGTGACGCCGTCCATGGGATGCCCGGGCTCGAAGCGATAGGCGAGCGGGAAAGTGGCCTCGCCGACGGTGACGCTCTTCGGGAAGAGATCCTCGGTCACCGATTCCGCACCGTGGCGCATCAGGTCCTCGCGCGCGAGGAAGAGCAGCTTCGCGTTCTTCTGCGACGCGGCGCGGTACCAGGTCTCGAGGGAGCGCGGGTTCGCCACGTCCTTCGGGATGCGCTGCTCGTAGAAATCGAACAGCACGCGGTCGTCCACCAGCACGTCGGGACGCCGCGCGCGATGCTCGAGGTCCTCGATCTCGCGGATCAACTTGCGGTTATGCGCCCAGAACGGCTGCTGCGAGTCGAACTCGCCGGCCACGAGCGCGCCCTCGATGAAGATCTCCCGCGCGCGCGCCGGGTCGAT
>DASUXK010000237.1:0-9318 GCA_036377935.1 Usitatibacter sp. | reverse complement strand
CATCTCGACGGGAAGCATTCCCGCCGCGCGCAACGCATCCACCGTCGACGCGCGGTCCCTCGGCGGGGCGAAGCGTCCCACGAGCAGCACCACCGGAGCCGCGGCGGCGCTCGCCTGCGCCGGGCTCACAGGAGAGGCATCCCGAGCGTGAGGCGGCCGATCCACAGCTTGAGCATGTCCGTGGTCGGCGCCATGACCGGCCCTGCCCGCGCATCGCGCATCAACCGCGCGAGCGCTCCGTTCTCCCGGAACGCCGATCCGCCGCAGAGCGTCATCGCCTCGTTGGTGACATGCACCGCCGCTTCCGCGGCGTCCACCTTGCTCGCGAGCAGCGGAAGCACCGCCCCCGGATCGCCCGCGTCGCCCTGGTTCGCCGCCTGGTGCAGCAGCGCGCGGCACCGCTCCACGGCGATCCACAGCTCCCCGACGCGGTGCTGCACCGTGGGAAGCTGCGCGACCGACTCGCCCGAATGCGCATGGCGCCTCGCGTCGACGTGCCGCGCGGCGATGGCGAGGGCGGCCTGCGCTACGCCGAGGTACACCCCGGCCATCGCGACGAGGAAATACGGCGCGACCACCTCGAACACGTACCACACCTGCTCGCCCTCGCGGCCCAGCAGGTTGGCCGCGGGAACGCGCGCATCGATGCGCATCGAGCGCGAGTCGTTGCCGCGCATGCCGAGCCCGCGCCATGCGTCCCCCCAGGCGATGCCGGGCGCGGCGGCGTCCAGGACGAGGCAGCTGAACTCGCCCTCGGCCGCGGCGTCGCTCGCCTCGGTGGAGATGACGTAGGAATCGGCATGGGCGGCGTTGGTCACGAACTGCTTCTCGCCCTGCACGCGATAGGAATCGCCCTCGCGCGCGAGCCGCATCGCGGGAAGGAAGAAGTTCGCGCCGGTGCCGCGCTCGGAGAGCGCGAGGGTCGCGAGGTGGCGCCCTTCGGCGATGGGCCGCAGGTACCGCTCCTCGTGGTCCGGCGTCGCCTTGGCCGCGATCACGGCGGTCGCCACGCAATGCATCCCGAAGCACATCGCGGTCGAGGGACACGCGAGCGCGATGGTCTCGGTCATGCGCGCGAGGGCGTAGAGCCCTTGCCCGTGGCCGCCGAGGTGCGCGGGCACGTGCAGGCCGGCGAGCCCCGCTTCCATGAGCGCACGGATGCCCTCCTGCGGCCAGCGCGCCTCGCGGTCGACCTCCTCCGCGCGCGGCAGCACGTGCTCCGCCACGATGCCTTGGGCGAAGGAGAGCAGATCTTCGAGGGAACGGGCGGACGCGCCGCGCGCATCCGGCGTCGCCCGCGTGTGCACGGAATCGGAGGACACGAGAAGCAATCGGGAGGACAGCTTCCAGTATGTCCAGCGCTTCGGCCGAGGACTGTAGGCCGGCTCCTACACGCACGAAAAAACACCCCGGCGGGTCGGCCGCCGGGGCGGTGGATTCGCGCGGGAAGCGCTATCCCTTCAGGTACATGTGCGCGACGGCCCAGAGCACGACGAGCAGCACGATGCCGAGGGTGAGGCTGTAGCCGATCAGCTTCCTCTCGATCGGCAGCAGCGGCTCGGCGTTCATCTTGCGCATCTCCTCCCCCACGCGGGGTCCGGAGGCGGGCATTCCTGCGTCCACCTTCACCTGGTTCATGTCGATCCTCCTCGAGTCAGCCTGCGAGCGGCGGCGTCACGCCGCCGAAGAATATCCACGAGATCAGGAGCCCCATCCACACGATGAAGCCGAACAGGCACACCAGGTACACGGCGGCGAGCTTGCCGATCCCCTCTTCCCAGAGCTTGCGGAAGTTCGACATCACGCCGATGGTGAAGAACGTGAGGACGAAGAAGATGCCGCGGAACGCGTTCGCCTCGCCCATCGCCGCCTTCACCTTGCCCACCGTCCCGGCGGGCGCGGAGAGCGCGATCGCGAGGATGATCGCGAAGGTGAGCACGTAGCCGATGATGAACTTCGGGAACCGCTCCCAGATCTCGCGCGCCTTCGCCTGCTCTCCGGCCGCGCGCACCTCGATGTGCCGCGTCCAGATGTAGGCGAGCACGAACGCCCACACGCCGATGAAGATGTCGATGAACACCTTCACCGTGGCCGCCGTGCCGATGATCCAGCCCTTGGCGTAGTTCACGCCTTCGGCCGCGTTCTTCGCGTAGACCAGCGCCTCGGTGATCGCTCCGCTCGCCACCGCCGCGCCGTCGGTCTTCACCGAGAGCGCCATCCACGCGCCGCTCACGAGCGGCTGGTGGGACAGGAACTCTCCGGCGAGGAACGGCAGGAACAGCAGCTCGATCACCGCGAACACCACGACGAGCGAGGACACCATGACCGCCACCGTGGGGCGCGCGCGGATCGCCGCGCCCGTGGCGATCGCCGCCGACACGCCGCAGATCGAGATGCCCGAGGCGAGCGGCGCCGCCCACTCCTTGCTGAACCCGAACCAGACGCGCGCCACGTAGTACACGACCGACCAGAAGATCAGGTACGCGCAGACGATCGCGGCGAGGCCCAGGAACATGACGGAGGTCGCGAGCGCGAGCTTCTCCGCGGCGGTGACCGCGAGGAAGCCGCCGAGGATCACGATGGCCGTCTTCACGTACAGCTCCGGCCGCACCGCCTCCTTCATCCAGCTCGCGAAGCCCGGCATGAAGTTGCCGACGATGAGCCCGCCGATGAGCGCGACGATGAAACCGCCCTCGGATGTGAGCCGCAGCGACCAGTGGATGCCGAACTTCTGCATCTCGCTCGGCGTGTTCACCGCGAAGTTCGCGAAGCTGCCGATGATCCAGCAGATGTACGCGAGCCAGAAGACCGCGGTGAATCCGAGCGCGAAGCGCTTCACGTCCACCTTCATCGCCGCCGCGCCGATCGAGAGCACGACGGTGAGCGCGACGTAGGTCGCGACGAGCGAGCCGATGCCGCCCAGCCCCGAATACGACTTGGAGACCGGATTGAGCGCCTTGGAGACGTCGGTCCAGACGGAGGTGCCGACCACCCATCCCAGGAGGTCTCCGCCGAACAGCATGGCGAGTGCGAGTACGAAGACGAACAGGCCGATCCAAAGGGACAGCCAGTCTTCACTGATGCCTTGAGCCCGTGAATTCATGACCCCTCCTCTTTGCGTTTTGTGAGCGCTCGCTCCCTTCTGTGGGAAGCTGGCGCAGGGCCACGATAGTCGCAAACGCCCTACTTTGCTACGTGGGAGTATCAGCGCCTGTTCGTTTCATCCTGCGAATCGCGGGACAGCGCTGGAGGGGCCGGCGACCCGGACGAGGAGCACTGCGGCGAGGCGCACGTCGATCGCCAGCGCCCGCCCGCTCAGCGCCTCGATTTCTTCAGCAGCAGCACGAGCGGCAGCATCGCGACGAAGCTCCACGCGGTGAGCTTGAAGACGTCGAGGAGCGCGTTCATCTCCGCCTGCTGCGCGATCTGCGCGGCGATCAGGGCCATGGCATGCGGGTCCGTGGCCGAAAGGTGCAGCGAGTCGAGGTACGCGCGGACGGCGGGATTGAACTTCGTGACGTGGGCGCCGAGCTCGTTCCAGTTCACCTGCGACTCGCGCGTCACCAGCGTGGTCACGATGGAGATGCCGGCCGCGGCGCCGACCGTGCGCACCAGGCTGTAGATGCCGGCGGCCTCCGCGGTTCTCGCGCGGGGGAGCGTGAGGTAGGCGATCGCCGAGAGGGGCACGAAGATGAGCCCGAAGCCGAGGCCCTGCACGAACGCGGGCCAGATGATCCAGAAGAGGCTCACTTCGAGCGAGTAGTGCGTCATCGCCCAGGAGCCGATCGCGCCCAGCACCATGCCGGTCCCGATGAGGTAGCGCACGTCGACCTTGCCCACCAGCCGGCCGGCGACGGTCATCGCGATGGCGGTCGCCACGCCGCGCGGCGCCATGACGAGCCCCGTGGTGACGATCGGATATTGCAGCAGCCCCTCGAGCAGGATCGGCTGCAGCACGAGGCCGCCGAAGAGGCCGAGGCCCATCGAGAGCATCACGAGGCAGGCCATCGCGAAGTTGCGGTCCTTGAAGATGCGCAGGTCGAAGAGCGCCCGGGGCCCGCGCGTGAAGCTCCACACCGTGAACGACACGAGGCCGACGACGCCGATCGCCGCCGCGACGCGGATGTCCATCGCGGAGAACCAGTCGGCCGTCGTGCCGCGGTCGAGCATGTACTGGATGCCCGCCACGCCCGAGCCCAGGAGCGCGAGCCCGGTCCAGTCCATGCGCCGCTCGCGCCGCTCCGCGCTCTTCACGTATTGCGTCGCGAGGAAGAACGAGAGCGCGCCCACGGGCAGGTTGATGTAGAACGTCCATCGCCAGCTCGCCACGTCCGTGAGCCAGCCGCCGAGCGTGGGCCCGAGCACGGGGCCCACCATCACGCCCAGTCCCCAGATCGCCATCGCCTTGCCGCGCTCCTCGGGCGGGTACGCGTCGGTCATGATCGCCTGCGAGAGCGGCACCAGCGCCGCGCCGAAGACGCCCTGCAGCAGGCGGAAGAGCACGATCTCGGCGAGGTTCTGCGCGATGCCGCACAACGCGGAGGCCGCCACGAACCCCGAGATCGAGATGAGCAGGAATTTCTTGCGGCCCAGCGTATCGGCGAAGTAGCCGGTGAGCGGCATCACGATCGCCGAGGAGACGAGGTAGCTCGTGAGCACCCAGCTGATCTGGTCGATCGTGGCGCCGAGCTGCCCCGCCATGTGCGGCAGCGCCACGTTCACGATCGTCGTGTCGAGCACCTGGATCAGCGTCGCCGACATCACCGCGAGGGTGATCATCAGGCGCTCGGCGCCCGTGGGAAGCTCGGGATGCGGATGCGCAGCCGAGGCCGCCGCGCTCGCCATCTCAGTCCTCCGTCGCCACCGCCACCAGCACGCTGCAGCGCACGCGCTCGAGCAGCGATTCCTCGTCGGACTCGCTCCACCAGCGCGCGAGGCGCGTGCGGTGCCGGTGGCCGACGACGATGAGGTCCGCGCCGATGCGCTCGGCGGTCTCCGCGATGCGATCGACCGCGTTGCCGTACTCGAGCGAGCCTTCCGCCGCCACCCCGTGCTCCTTCAGCCGCACCACGCCCTCGTCGAGGATCGCCTGCGCGCGCTCGTCCTCGCAGCGCGCGAGCTCGGGCGTCACGCCCTCCGGGATCGCGCTCGAGAGGTAGCTCTGGCAGATGGCGAGGAGAAAGGTCTCGCTCTTCATGCAGAACGCCACGTCCGCCCCGAGGGCGAGCGCCCTGCGGCCTTCCACGGTTCCGTCGTAGGCGAGGAGCACCTTGCGGAACACCGCTACGACCCCTTCTCGACCTTCACGGTGGCCGAGGTGCCGATTCGCAAGGGATGCTGCGGATCCGGATCCGTGATGCGAACGCGCACCGGCACGCGCTGCGTCACCTTCACCCAGTTGCCCGTCGCGTTCTGCGGCGGCAGCAGCGAGAAGGCGGCGCCGCTGCCGCCGGCCACGCTCTGCACCACGCCGTGGAAGGTGCGGTCGGGATAGACGTCCGAGACGACGCTCGCCTTCTCGCCGGGGTGCACGTCGACGAGCTGCGTCTCCTTGAAGTTGGCCTCGACCCACCACTCGTCGCTCGCGATCACGACGAAGAGCGGCTGGCCGGGCTGCACCGTGTTGCCGGGCTGGAGCGAGAAGTTCGCGATGATGCCGGTCGCGGGCGAGACGACGCGCGTGCGATCGAGGTCCAGCTTCGCCTGCGCGACGGCCGCCTGCGCGGCCTGCACCGCGGCATTCTCGTCGCCGGTCCTGCCGAGCGCGCTCTTCGCCTTCTCCACGTCGGCCTGCGCCGCCTTCACCGCGGCCTCGGCGGTCGCGAGCTGCGTGCGCGAGGTCTGCGCCGCCTGCGGCGAGATGAAGCCGCTCTTCACGAGCTGCTGGTTGCGCTCCCACGTGCTGCGCGCGTTGGCGGCCTCGGCGCGGCGCTGTGCGAGCACCGCCTGCGCGGCCGCCACGCCCGCGCCCTGCTGCGACATGTTCTGGCGCGCGAGCTCGAGCTGCGCCTCGGCCTTGTCGAGCGCGATCCGGTAGGGCTGCGCGTCGACCTGGAAGAGGGGATCTCCCTTCTTCACCGCCTGCTGGTCGCGCACGAACACCTGCACGACCGGTCCCGAAACCTGGGCGGCGATCTCCACCTGGTTCGCGCCGATGTAGGCGTCGTCCGTCGAGACGAAGCGGCTTTCTTCCAGCCACCACCGCACGCCGAAGAAGGCGGCGATGGCGACGACCGCGAGCGCGATGATCCACTTGAGCTGCTTGCCGCGCGAGCGGCGCTCGCGCCGCGCGGGCGGGGCCGCGGGCTGGGCGGGTGCGTTCTGGTCGGGGGCAGCGGCGGCCATGCTGGCCTTTGTGACAGCCGCCGCGCCGTTTCATTCGGAAACGGGGTCGAGACCCCTACTTCACGAGCTTCGACAGGAGGTCGACGGGGATGGGGAAGACGATGGTGGAGGCCTTGTCGCCCGCGATCTGGGTGAGCGTCTGGAGGTAGCGCAGCTGCATCGCCTCGGAACGCTGCGAGAGCGTCTCGGCCGCCTGCAGCAGCTTCTCGGAGGCCTGCAGCTCGCCCTCGGCGTGGATCACCTTGGCGCGCCGCTCGCGCTCGGCCTCGGCCTGGCGCGCGATCGCCCGCACCATCGACTCGTTCAGGTCCACGTGCTTGAGCTCCACCATGGAAACCTTGATGCCCCATGCGTCGGTCGCCTGGTCGAGCACGTGCTGGATGTCCACGTTGAGCTTCTCGCGCTCGGCGAGCAGCGTGTCGAGCTCGTGGCGGCCGAGCACGGCGCGCAGCGTGGTCTGCGCGAGCTGCGAGGTCGCGCCGAGGAAGTCGACCACCTGGATGATCGCCTGCTCGGGGCTCACGACGCGGAAGTACACGACCGCATTCACCTTCACGGAGACGTTGTCGCGCGTGATGACGTCCTGCGGCGGGACGTCGAGCACGACCGTGCGCAGGTCCACGCGCACCATCTGCTGGATCACCGGGATCAGCAGGAAGAGCCCGGGGCCCTTCACGCCCGAATAGCGGCCGAGCTGGAACACCACCGCGCGCTGGTACTCGCGCAGCACGCGCACCGAAGACACGATGATGACGACGACGAGGATGACCGCGCCGGCGCCGAAGTCGAAGATCATGGATTGCCTCCTTGCGTTGCCCCGCCTTGCGCGATCGCGGACGACTCGCGGACCACGTCGAGCGTGAGCCCGTGCATCGCCGTCACCTTCACGCGCTCGCCCTTGCGCAGCGGCTGCGCGCTCCTCACGCGCCACGTCTCGCCGTGCACGCGCGCCCAGCCCTCGCCCGCGAAGTCCTCGATCACCTCGCCGGTGCTGCCCACCATCTCCTCGCGCCCCGTCACCACGGGCTTGCGCCGCCCCTTGAGGAGCACCCCCACGACGAGCACGAGGAAGACGGCCGTCGCCGCGGCGAATCCCGCGATGAGCGCATACGGCACGCGGTAGCCCGGCACCTCGATGAGGATCACCGATCCGATCACGAAGGCGACGAGCCCTCCGATCCCGAGCGAGCCGTACGCCGGCAGGAACGCCTCCGCGACCATGAACCCGATGCCCAGGACGATGAGCAGCAGGCCCGCGTAATTCACCGGCAGCATCTGCAGCCCGTAGAGCGCGACCACGAGGCAGATCGCGCCCGTCACGCCGGGCAGCACCAACCCCGGGTTCGAGAACTCGAAGAGGATCGCGTAGATGCCGATCACGATGAGCCCGTAGGCGATGGCGGGATCGGTGATCGCCGCGAGGAAGTTGGTGCGCCAGTCGGGCGCCCACGTCTCGACGCGCGCGGAGGCGGTCGCGAGGGTCCGCTCCGCGCCCGCGGCCACGACGCGCCGCCCGTCGAGCCGCTGCAGCAGGTCCGGCACGTCGCGCGCCACCACGTCGATCACCTTCTGCTCGAGCGCCTCGGTCGCGGACAGGCTCACCGCCTCGCGCACCGCGCGCTCGGCCCACTGCGCGTTGCGCCCGCGCAGGATGGCCAGCGAGCGGATGTAGGCCTCGGCATCGTGCACCGCCTTCTGCACGTGGGCGTCGGCGGCCGGCGCCTGCTTCGCATCCTTCGCGGCTCCGCCCGGCATGGGGGAAGCCCCGCCGAGGGAGACGGGAGTCGCCGCGCCGAGGTTCGTCCCCGGCGCCATCGCCGCGACATGCGACGCGTAGAGGATGTACGTCCCCGCGCTCGCCGCCCGCGCCCCCGGCGGCGCCACGTACCCCGCCACCGGCACCGGCGAGGCGAGGATGTCCTTGATGATCGATCGCATGGACAGGTCGAGCCCGCCGGGCGTATCCATGCGCAGGACCACGAGCTGCGCGCCCTCCTTGCTCGCGTGCTCGAGCCCGCGGTGCACGTAGTCCGCGACCGCCGGACCGATGGCCCCGTCGATGGAGAGCACGACGACCGGCGCGGACGGCGCGGCCGAGGCTGCGCAGGCGGCGACCACCAGCACCAGGAAAACCAGGAAGCGCATCGTGGGGCGGGCTCCGCGGGACCGTGCCCACCCACTATAACGAATGCGCCGCGCTAGCGGCGGCGAAGCGCGACGAGCCCCGAAGCGCCGAGCAGCAATGCGAGGGCGAAGAGCGGCGCGCTGCCGAGCGTCGGAACCGGACGCACGCTGCTTGCGCCTCCGCCACCACCCCCGGCGCCGGGACCGCCCTGGTCCACGATGCTGCCATTCGCCGCCAGATCGTCGTCTCCCAACGCCCCATCGGTGATGCTGAACGTCGCGGTGTTTCCGCCGAGGGTGGCGGGAAGCACATACCAATGCGGCGATGCATCGGACGGCGTGGGGCCGAACTTGTAGTACGCCGCGCCGGGAGGAATCGCCGACGGATAGGTCACGGTGAGCGTGACGGTGGAACCGGGCGTGCATGCGAGCAACGTGAAGTCGAGGAGCCCGAACGGCATCGCGACCGGCGGCGCGATCGCAGGGCTCCGGGGGCTGCCCGTCGATGCAATGAAGAAAGCCGACTCCAGCGGCGCGGTGCCTTGCGGAGCGAAGGTGCAGCTCGCGCCGCCTCCGGAAAGCGTCACCGTCGCGTTGCCGAGCCCGGTCGCGACCGGGCCGGTGAACGAGCGCGAGACCGGCGAGGCGGCCGCGGCCATCGAGGCCGGACCGGTGCCGGCCGCGTTGCTCGCCGCCACGGTGCACGCGTACGAGGTGCCGTTGCGCAGCCCGCCCACCGCGATCGGCGAGCCCGTGCCGCTCGCGCTGCGCGTGCCGCATGTCGCGATGTAGGCGGTGATCGGCGAGCCGCCATCGGATGCCGGCGAGGAAAAGGAGACCACCAGCTGC
>DASUXK010000236.1:0-4838 GCA_036377935.1 Usitatibacter sp. | reverse complement strand
AGGTCGTCCGCGACACGGCGCAGGGCTCCCGCACGCGACTCGCCGTGGACGGAGTCGAGCAACGCGACAGCACGGTCTTCCACCTCGTCGACGATGGCCGCGAGCACGCGGTCGAATTGAGGCTCGCCGCTTGATCGGCTCGGTGCGCTTGCGTACAGACCGGCCGCCCCCGAGGCGCTACCTTCGCATCATGACGGCCCCCATCCCCAACGCGCTCCTCGCGGCGCTTCCCCGTGCCGAATATCGGCGCATGGCGCCGCTGCTCGAGCCGGTCACGCTCACGTTCGGCGACGTGCTGCACGAGCAGGGCGAGCCGGTCGCCCACGTCTACTTCCCCAGCGATTCGCTGGTGTCGCTGCTCACGCTGGTGGACCGGCACCTCGCGCTCGAGGTCGGCCTCGTGGGCCGCGAGGGCATGGTCGGCGTGGCCTATGCGATGGGCATCGGCGCCTCGCCCTTCCGCGCGCTGGTGCAGGGAACGGGTACCGCGATGCGCATGAAGGTCCCCGCCTTCCGCAGGGCGCTGAACGCGAGCGTGCCGCTGCAGCGCGAGGTGGATCTGTTCACCCACGCGTTGATGGCGCAGGTGGCGAGGACGGCGGCGTGCAACCGGTTCCACGTCGTGCAGGAGCGCCTCGCGCGCTGGCTGCTCATGACGCGCGACCGCATGCGCTCCGACCGTTTCCATCTCACGCACGATTTCCTGGCGAACATGCTGGGCGTGCGCCGGGTCGGCGTGACCATGGCGGCGCAGGCGCTGCGGCAGCGCAATCTCATCGCGTACAGCCGCGGGAACATCACCATCACGGACGGGCGCGGCCTCGAGGCCGCCGCTTGCTCCTGCTACAGCAAGCCGGCGGATCGCACGCGATCCAGGCAGGAAACATGACCGCACCTACGATCGGATCGGCACGGAAATTCGGCACGGTGCTCACGCGAAGCAGCGCGCGCGAGCGCTCGGGCCTGTGCAGATGGGAAACGGAAGGCGGCGCGCTCGCGCCGGAGGCGCCGCGGGTGCCCCGTCGGAGCGGTAGCCGCCGCACCCGGCGCAAATGACGCGGGGCCCGGGCCGAACGACGTCGCGGGCGGCCTGCCCAGGGGCCGCGGCGACCGTCAACGAGCCGGGGGAGCCGCGGCGTCGGGCGCCACCCTGCCGCGCAGCGCGAAGAACAGGGCGAGCAACAGGCACAGGGCGATGCTCCACGCTTCGGACGCGAACGACACGCCGAACGCGAGGAGATAGAGGGGTGGACCGAACCGATACCGCCGGGTGATCTGCCTCGCCTCGTTTCTCTTCGCGGTCGTCGCCTCCACCGCGAGCAGCCTCGTCGAGGCATGTCGCCACAGCGCGTCGAACGCGAGCGAAATCGCGAGGAACGTTCCCGTGTACAGGTTCGCCGCGACCCTCGCATCGGGATGCAGAAGGTACTCCGCCAACAGGGCCGTCGGGAAGGGCACGAACGTGACGAAGAGGAGCAGGAGCCCGTTCCAGTACAGGAAGGGATGGTCGTTCCTCGTGATCAACGAGAAGAGCCAGTGGTGATGCACCCAGATGGCGAGGATGGTCGCGAAGCTCGTCACGAACGCCAGGTAGCTGGGCCAGAGCCCGATCAAGGCGTGCGCGAGCCCGTGCGCTGCAACCAGTTCGCGGGCCGGCACCTTGATCTCGATGACGAGCAGCGTCATCGCGATGCCGAAGACTCCATCGCTGAACGCCTCGATGCGTTCGGTCTCGCTATCCTGATGCACGTCGAAGGCTCCCGAACTCGAGCGCGTACTGCTTCGTGAATTCCGCGCCGAGGAAGAAGATCTGCGCCGAGTAGTAGACCCACAACAGCAATGCGACGACGGAGCCCGCGGCGCCGAAGCTCGATGCCACGCCGCTGCTGCCGAGATACGCGCCCATGCCGTATTTCCCCAATGCGAACAAGCCCGCCGTGAAGGCGGCGCCGATCCAGATCGAGGTGCAGGATGAATGTGGCGGCTTGCCGCCGGGGGTCGGCGAGCAGATATTCCAGCCCTTCCGACAGTCCGGCGCGGACCGCACCGGAGTGGGATTGGGACTGACGATCAGTCGCAAGGCGATCGAGGCCAGCGGCGGCTCGCTTTCCGTCAGGAACCTTCCCGGCGTCGGCTGCGTGTTCACGATCGACCTGCCTCGAGCGCACGCGGGGCGCCCACTCCCGCCCTGAGGTTCTTCGCCCACGCGGACCCGCGCGCACCCCGCGATGCTCGGGAACGTCTTCGCCCCCACCGTTAGGAGAACAAGATGACACTCGGAACCATCCTGCTGATCGTTCTGGTCCTGTTGCTGATCGGTGCCATCCCGACCTGGCCGTACAGCCGGGGGTGGGGCTACGGGCCGACCGGCGGTCTCGGCCTGGTGCTGGTGATCCTGCTCGTCCTTTGGCTGATGGGCGTGATATAGGCTCGCGCATCTTCGCCGGCGATCGGATGTACGCGAGCGCACAGACTGCCGCGGGCTTCGTGGGTATCGTCGGAATCGTGCCATGGATCGCTTCCGGATCCGTGTGAGTCCGACTTCTTCCGACCGGGAGGTAATCGACGTGTTGCGCTATTCGACGATGAACTCGAGACAATCCGGCGGGTTGCGGTTGTTGATGGCCTTGCTCGTAGCGGGAGCAGGCCTGGCAGCCTGCGATCGCGCTCCACAGGGCCAGTCCGATGCTCCGGCCGCCACGGTCGCGCCCGCAGCGCCCGCGAACGGCGCCGGCACCGCGGAGACGGCGAAGGCGAGCGACGAGCCCATGAAGTCGATGAACAAAGGGGAGGAGTCGACTTCGATGCCTCGGCCGGGCCAGGCGAACGACCACTCGAATCTCGCGAGAGATCCCAAGAAGTAGCAGGCTATCGGCCAGCCGGGCGCGCTATTTCGATTTGCGCCCCTTCTCGAGCAGTTCCCGCTTGCGCGCCAGCGCCTGGTCGCGCTTGCTCAATGCCGCGCCCGGGCCGCCGCGCGCGGAGCCCCCGCCGGCGATCTTCTTTCCCTTCTGCTTCTCGAGATCCGCATTCTTGCTGGTCATGCGTCGATTCTAAAGCGATCTAGCCCGTCGCGTGAAATTGCAGCGCCGCGAGACTCGAATAGATCCCGCCCAGCGCGACCAGCGATTCGTGCGTGCCGGTTTCGACGATGCGGCCCTCGTCCAGCACGATGATGCGATCGGAGCGCTGCACCGTCGCCAGCCGGTGCGCGATGACGAGCGTGGTGCGGCCGGCCATCGCGGCTTCCAGGGCGCGCTGCACCAGGCGTTCGGATTCCGCGTCGAGCGCGCTGGTCGCCTCGTCGAGGAGCAGCAGCGAAGGATTCTTCAGCAGCGCGCGGGCGATGGCGATGCGCTGGCGCTGTCCGCCCGAGAGCCGCACGCCGCGCTCGCCCAGGAACGATCGATAGCCCTCGGGGAGCTTCTCGATGAACTCGTCGGCCGCGGCCATCCTGGCGCAGGCGATGATCTCCTCGTCCGTCGCGTCGGCGCGCCCGTAGCGGATGTTCTCCATCGCGCTCGCGGCGAAGATCACGGTGTCCTGCGGCACGATGCCGATCGCCCCGCGCAGGGCGCGCAAGTCGAGCCGCCGGATGTCGACGCCGTCGAGCATGATGGACCCCGCCTGCGGATCGTAGAAGCGCAACAGCAACTGGAAGAGCGTGGTCTTGCCCGCGCCCGAGGGGCCGACCACCGCGACGGTCTCGCCGGGCTGGACGTCCAGCGAAAGCTGCGTGAGCGACGGCGAGAGCGGACGCGAGGGATAGTGGAAGGTCACGTCCTTCACCGACAATGCCGCGCCGTTCTTCGTGCGCGGCGCAGGGGCGAGCGGATTCGCGGGCGACTGGATCGGCGAGCGCACCGCCATGAGCTCCATCAGGCGCTCGGTCGCGCCCGCCGCCCGCTGCGCCTCTCCCAGCACTTCGGCGAGAGCGCCCACCGCGCCGGCGACGATGACCGAATACAGGATGAACTGACCCAGCTCCCCCGCCGTCATCGTGCCCTGGATGACGGCGTGCGCGCCCAGCCAGAGCACGAACACGATCGCGCCGAACACCAGCGATATCGCGACCAGGGTGAGGAGCGAGCGCGCCCGGATGCGGCGTATCGCGGTCGCGAACGCGCGCTCGACCGAGGCGCGGAAGCGCTCGGCCTCGATCGCCTCGTGCGTGAAGGCCTGCACCGTCGTCATCGCGTTGAGGATCTCCCCGGCCATGGCCGAGGCGTCGGCCACGCGGTCCTGCGAGTCGCGCGAGAGCCGGCGCACGCGGCGCCCGAACGCGATGATGGGCAGCACGACCACGACCAGCAGCACGAGGATGATCGACGAGAGCTTCACGCTGGTGACGAACATCATCGCGAGCCCCCCGATGAAGAGCAGCGCGTTGCGAAGCGCCATCGAGATGCTGGTTCCGACCACGGCCTGGATGAGCGTCGTGTCGGCGGTGAGGCGCGAGAGCACTTCGCCGCTGCGCGTGACCTCGAAGAATTGCGGGCTTTGCGTGACGACATGCGCGTACACCGCGTTGCGGATGTCTGCGGTGACACGTTCCCCCAGCCAGGACACGGTGTAGAACCGCGCCGCGGTCGCGACGGCGAGCACGCTCGCGACCCCGAAGAGCGCGAGGAAATAGCGATCGACGTGCGCGATGCTCTTCGAGCCGGCGGCCCCGAACCCCAGGTCGATCATCTGCTTGAACGCATACGGGATCGCGAGCGTCGCGGCGGCGGCGACCACCAGCGCCACGCCCGCCATCAGGAACCGCCGCTTGTAGGGCGCGAGGAAGGGGACCAGGCCCTTCAGGGTGGCGAGGGTGCTCCTTCCCGGTTCGCGTG
>DASUXK010000235.1:0-8651 GCA_036377935.1 Usitatibacter sp. | reverse complement strand
GATCCACTTGGTGGTGAGGCCGCGCACGCGATAGTGGTCGGGCAACCCAGAAACGAACGCGGCGAGCTCGTGGTCGAGGAACGGCACGCGCGATTCGATCGAGGCGGCCATCGTCATGCGGTCGCCGCGCTCGAGGAGGTTGTCCGGGAGCCAGCTCGTCTGGTCGGCGTAGAGGATGCGGCGCAGGCGGCTCGCGCGCGGATCGCCGTCGAACGGGGGCACGAAGCCGCCGAAGGCGTGGCCGTTCACGCGCAGCGTGGTGAGGCTCGCGCGCTCGGCGTTGCTGCACGCGCCGAACCAGCGCGGATAGCGCTCGGTCCAGTCGTCGAGGTTCAGGTTCGCGATCGCGGTCTTCGCGCGCCGGAATCCGTACGGCAGCGACTGCACCAGCGGCTGGATGAGGTTGTGGCGGATCGTGCCGGGAATGACCGACTGGTACACGCCCGCGAAGCGCTCGAACACGTGCTTGGGATAGCCGCCCAGCAGCTCGTCGCTCCCCTCGCCCGTGAGCACCATCTTCACGCTCTTCGACGCTTCCTTCGCGAGCATGTAGATCGGGATGTCCGACGGCTCGGTCACCGGCGCGTCGCGGTAGCCCACGAGCTTCGGCAGGTGCTCGACGAGGTGGTCCGGATTCACGACCAGCTCGTGGTGGTCGGTGCGGAAGTGGTCCGCCACGACGCGCGCATAGCCCAGCTCGCTGTACGCCGCCTCCGCGCCCCCGAACCCGACCGAGAACGTCTTCACCTTCGGGTTGTGCCGCGTCATCAGCGCCACGATCGTCGACGAGTCCAGCCCGCCCGACAGGAACGCCCCGAACGGCACGTCGCTCACCATCTCGAGCTCGACGGCTTCGTCCAGCTTGCCGAGGAATTCCGCAACACGATCCCCCTCCCCCCTGGGGGAGGGTCGGGCAGAGGGTGATTTGTCCGGCGCGCTCCAATACCTTCTCTCGATGAACCTCCCCCCGCTCCAGACCCCGCAAGTCCCCGGCGCGAGCTTCCTCACCCCCTGCAGCAGCGTCTTCGGCCCCGGCACGTACCGGAACGCGAGGTAATCCCACACCGCGCTCTCGTCCACCGCGGGACGCGCGCCCGGCAGCTGCAGCAGGGCCTTGATCTCGGAAGCGAAGTAGAAGCCCTGCCCGTCCTGCCTCACGAAGAGCGGCTTCTCGCCGAAGCGGTCGCGGGCGACGAAGAGCTTCGCCGCGCGCGCATCCCAGATCGCGAAGGCGAACATCCCGCGCAGCCGCTCGACGCAGCCCTCGCCCCATTCGCGGTACGCGTGCAGCAGCACCTCGGTGTCGCTGTCGCGCGTGAAGCGGTGGCCGCGCGCCTCGAGCTCCGCGCGGAGGCCGCGGAAGTTGTAGATCTCGCCGTTGAACGTGATCGTGAGGCCCGCCTCGGCGTCGCGCATCGGCTGCGCCGCGCCCTCGGGATCGATGATCGCCAGGCGCCGGTGGCCGAGGAACACGCGCCCGCCTTCGGGCGCCGCGAGCTCCGCGATGCCGTGGCCGTCCGGCCCGCGATGGGCGATCGCATCGAGCATGCGCCCCAGGGTCGCGCGATCGAACGGCGAAACGCGCGCGACGACGGCTCCCGCGATTCCGCACATCGACTCAGTCCTTCCTTCCGGCGACCTTCGCCGGCGCTTCGGTGCGGCGCGCTTCGGGCCGCCCCGGCAGCGGCATCGCGGCGCGCGGCGCGTCCGCGACGACGCGGTTGCCGCAGAGGGCCGCGTAGTGCGCCGAGAACTCCGCCGCGAGCCGGTCGATCGAGAACGCCGCGCGGATGCGCCGGCGGCAGGCGCGGCTCATCCACGACAGGCGCTCGCGGTCGCCCGCGAGCACCGCGAGCGCCTCGGCGATCGCCTTGCCGTCGCGCGACGGCACGAGGAGCCCGTGGATGCCGTCGGTCATCACGTCGGGAATGGCGCCCACCGGAGTGGCGATCACCGGCACGCCCGCGGCCATCGATTCGAGGAGCGCGTACGGCAACCCCTCGCTGTAGCTGGGCAGCAGCGTCGCGTGCGCGCCCTCGAGAAGCCGCAGCTTGTCCGCGCCGAACACGGGGCCGGCGAAGGTCACGCGCGTGGCGATCCCGAGCGCGTGGGCGTAGCGCTTGAGGCGTCCCTCCTCGGGCCCGCCGCCCGCGACCACGAGCCGCGCATCGACGCCCAGCTCGTGCGCGAGGCGCACGCCCTGCAGCGCCTCGTAGAGGCCTTTCTCGCGCGCGAGCCGCCCGACGTACAGGAGCTGCAGCGGCGCCTGCTCCGGGCACGACACCACCGGCAGCAGGCTGAACGGGCGGCAGTCGATGCCGTTGGGCAGCATCGCGACCTCGCGATCGGGCAGGAACTCGCGGTAGGCCTCGAGCTCGCAGCGCGCGAGCACGACGAGCAGCTCGGGCAGGCCCAGCGTCCAGCGCAGGAAGCGCGTGAGCGCGGGCCGCCCCGCGAAGAAGCGCCGCGGCAGCGCGCCGCCGTGCACCTGGTAGACCACGCGCGCGCCCAGCGCCTTCGCGACGAAGAGGTACGCGAGGTCGCGCCAGTACGCGCGCGGATTGAGCGACGTGTTGAGGTGCACGATCGACACGTGGCGGAAGACGATCGTCGCGGCGAGGCCGAGGGGGCTGAAGAGCAGGCGCAGCAGCCGCATGAGCGGCCCTTCGCGGCGCCCTTCGCTCCCCACCCGGAAGTGCACGAGCTCGTAGTCGTCGCCCAGCGTGGACTCCATGAGCAGGTTCACGTGGGTGGCGACGCCGCTCACGGCGCGGCGGTCGGGACCGAGAAGGAGGACGACGGGGTGATTCATGAGATCTCCTGGAGCCGGCGTGCGGCGACGGGAACGCGTGCGGGGCCGCGCGGCACGCCGAGCGCGCGGTAGACCTGCTCGAGGCGCTCCATGGCGCGATCGAGCGTGTAGCGCTCGGCGATCGTCGCGCGCGCGGCGCGGCCGAGGCGCTCGGCGCGGGCGGGATCGGCGAGGAGCGCGGCGAGCGCCTCGGCGAGGCGCTGCGGCGAGGCGCGCGGCACGAGCAGGCCGTTCGCGCCGTCGCAGATCACGTCGGGAATGCCCCCCACCGCGGTCGCGATCGGCGCGCAGCCCGCGGCCATCGCCTCGAGCAGGCTCATCGGCATGGCCTCGGCATGCGAGGGCAGCACGTACACCGAAGCGCGGGCGAGGAGCGCGTCGCGCTCGCGGGGACCGATCCAGCCGCGCAGGACGAGGCGATCGCCGATGCCGAGCGCGCGCGCATGGCGGCGCAGCGCGTCGAGGTCGCCCTCGCCCGCGCACTCGATCCTCAGCCGCGGCTCGCGCGGCGCGATCGCCGCGGCCGCCTCGAGCAGGTCGTGCAGGCCTTTCGCGGCGCTGCACCGGCCGGTGAACGCGACGAGGCCCGGCTCGCGCGGCAGCGCCGAAGGCGCCGGCAGCACGACGGCGTTGGGGATGACCACGATGCGCGGGTTGGAGGTGACCCGGTGCATCCAGGCGGCCCAGCGCTCCGAGAGGACCACGATCACGGTCGCGCGGTCGAGGAAGAAGCGCGCGATGCGCCGCGTCACGGGACCGCTTTCCTCGCGCATGAACCGCGCGAAGCCGCCGCCGTGCAGGTGGAAGACGATCGGCCAGCGCGCGGCGAGCGCGGCGGCCATGTAGAGGCACTTGCGCCGGAAGCTCCAGCGCGAGGCCGCGTGCACGTGCAGCACGCCGCGGCCGCGCCGCCACGCGAGCGCGAGGAGCGCGACGAACGCGTGCCACGCCGCCGAGACCTTGCCCGAACGTGCGCCCTCGCGATGCGTGACGACGTACTCCACGGGCCAGCGCTCGAAGAGCCCGGCGGCGCGCCAGGCGGAGACGACGGCCGAAATGCCCCCGCGGGTCCCGGGATCGGTGCCCAGCATCACGACATGGGAAGGATCGCGCGCGGCCATGGTCATGCGTTCAGGTGGGCGTCGAGGCGGTGGCGCAGGTCGAGGCGCTGCACGAGCATCCGCGCCTTGCCGCGCGCGGTGCGCTCGATGGCGGGCACCTGGGCGACCTTCACCCGGCAGCCGCCCTGCAGCTTCGCTTCGACCGCCGCGGCGATGCGGCGTGCGACGCGCGAATCGAGCGTGCCTTCGGCGACGGCCTTCAACCGCAGCTCGCCCGGGTGTTCCTGCTCGTATTGGATGGCGTCCAGCGCGGAAAGCTCCGGGAAGTGCGCCGTTCCGAGCGTGGTGATCGAGACCAGCCGGCCGTCGCGGCACACGACGAATTCCTGCAGCCGCCCGGCGATGCGCTCGACGGCGCGATGGCCCGGAAGCTTCGGGTGCGAGCCTTCGGCGAGCATCGCGAGATCGCCCGTGCGATAGCGCACGAAGGGCATCACGCGGTTGTCGAAGCTCGTCCCGACGACGTAGCCCAGGCGCCCCGGCTCGGTGATCGCGCGCCCGCGCGAATCCACGAGCTCGAGCCAGCCGTACTGCGGCCAGAAATAGTAGCGGTCGTCGTCGGGCATCGTGCCCGCCATGAGCACCCGTTCCGAATGGCCGTAGTGGGCGAGGACGGGACAGCCGAAGACGCGCCGGAACTTCTCGAGCTGGAAGCCGTAGGCGTTCTCCGAGAAGAGCATCACGCCCTTCACGCCGCGCGTGAAGCCGGGCAGCGGATGGTCCTCGAGCCAGCGCGCGAGCGCGTAGAGCGCCGAAGGGAACGCCTCGATGAACGCGGGGCGCCAGCGGTCGAGCACGCGCGCGTGGGCCGGCATGTAGGCGCGCTCGAGGTGGTCGCACGAGAGCATGAGCTGGCGGCGGATCGGCTCCCAGGTCCAGAGGGGCCCGCCGTGCCCGGCGCCGGGGATGCTGCGGCCGCGCAGCGCGAGGACCCTGTCCGATTCGCCCGCGCCGGCCCGCGCGCGGAAATCCGCGATGAACGCTTGCTCCCTGGAGCGCGTCACGTGCTTCTGCAGGTAGAAGCGCATCGGCGTGCTGGTCGAGCCGCCGGTGAAGGTCTCGAGCGCCGCCGAGCGCGGCATCGCCTGCGAGAGGTAGCGCTCGGGCGCGTGCTTGATGTCGAGCTTGTCGGTCACGGGCAGCTCGCGCAGCACCGCGGCCGGGTCGTCCAGCCGCGCGAGGAGGTGCCGGTACGGCTGGTACGCGGGCACGGTCTCGAGCGCCCAGGCGAGCGTCTCGACGAGCTTCGCCTCGGCGTATCCGCAAGCGGCGCGCGCCTCGCGCGTGGCCTCGAGCGTCGCGCGGAAGTCGTCGTAGGCCGCGCCCAGGCGCACGCGGCGCGGAAGGCACGCGTATGCGCGGCCCGCGGCGCGGCGCACCCAGCCGGGCGCGCGCCGGTAGCGCTCGAGCCACGGGTGCAGCAGGTCCTCGACGGCGAGCGCGTTCGCGGCCATGGCGGCTCAGCGGGCGAAGCGCGGGCGGCGCACGAAGAGGTCCGTGACGCTGAGCGCTCCCGCCCGGTTGATCGTGTGCATGCCGATCACGTCGCCGCCGGCGGCGGGCGCGATGCGGCGCACTTCCTCCTCGGCGTACTCGCCTTCGGTAAGCCGCGTCACGCGGTGCAGCGCCACGGCCGCGCCGTAGATCGGCGTGCACACCTGGCCGGGGCGGTAGAGCGCGCCGCCGGATTCGAAGAGGCGCCCCGCGGGGCGCGCGCCGCGCACGTCGGATCTCACCGGGTTGCGGCGATGCGGCTTCCAGTCGCCCAGCAGGCGGTCGGACTGGAAGAGGTGCAGCTCGTCGTTCACCTCGCCGCCGTCGGCGCCCATCGCGGCGAACATCCACCAGCGGTCGCCCGCACGGTGGAAGGTCGCATCCGCGGCCCACACGTCGCGCAGGATCGCGCGCTCGAGCTTCCAGCGATGCGGGAACTCGACGCAGCGGTACACCTCGATCGCGCGGTTGTGCGCGCTCTCGGGGATCATGTAGAGCGTGCCGCCCTCCTCCAGCAGGAACGGGTACGAGAGGTGGTAGTCGCGCTCGAGCACACGCACCGGCGCCGAGGCGCGGCCCGCGCGGTCCACCTCGACCACGCTGATGTGCGCCTTGCCCGCCGCGAACGGCAGCTCCTCGAAGAAGATGTAGTGGCGCCCGTTCGCCTCCACGGGAAAGGGATCGGCCCAGAAGCGGTCCTTCGGCGGCACGAGGCGATGGAAGGCGTCGAGCGGCCCGCTCCACGCCTCGTCGTCCGCGAAGCGCCACGCGATCTGCCATTGGCCCACGGTGAGCTGGTGCTCGGCGGCGCGGCTCGCGACCCGCGCGGCGAGCTTCGCGAGGGAGCCGGCGAGCGCCGCGCCGCGCGGATAGCGCAGGAGCGAGGCCGGCTGCGCGGGCGCCGTGCATTGCTCGAGCCACGGCGCGCCGCCCGCGTGCAGGTCGCGCAGCGCGCGCGCGAGGAACTGCGCGCTCTTCGCGAGCACGCCGTCGCGGGTGCGCGCGAGCGAGAACGGCACCGTGCGCGACCACGAGGCGCACGCGATGCGGTCGGCCTCGCCGGGCCGGTGGATGCGGATGGCGGAGGCGGTCACCGGCGCGGCGTCGATCACCTCGCGCACGGCGGCGAGCGGCTCGCGCACCGCGTGGTCCTCGCCGAAGCAGTAGCGCCAGGTGCCGTGGCGCGCGAGGCCTTCGAGCGTCGCGTCGTCCACGTCGCCGATGGCGAACGCGACGTCGATCTCCGCGGAAACGGGCTTGCCCGCGCCGGCCACGCGACGCAGCGCCTCGCGTGCGCCGCCCTTCGCATACACGAAGCGCCGCTCGGGCGAGACGAGGACGCCCACGTCGACGTCGGCGCAGGCGTCGCCCGCGCCGAACAGGCGCCGGTCGAGCGCGCGGTAGGCGCGCCAGGCGAGCGGCTCGGCGTTCGCGGGCGGGCCTTCGCGCGATTCGAGCGCCACGAAGTCGAGCTCGGCGAACTCGCAGGCCGCGACCTTGGCGAGCGCCTCGACGATCCAGCGCGGCTGCCGCGCCCGATCGGCGAACACGCCCACGCGCAGCTTCGCGCGCCCCGGGCGCGGGTCGCCCACCTGCGGGAGCGATCCGACGCGCGCGAGGTGCCGGACGTTGGTCGCGGCCGGGCCGGGGACGGGGGCTACAGCCGCCACACGCGCACCCCTTCGCGACGGAACGCGGCGGGATCGAGCGCGGGCTTCACCTGCACGAGGCAACCCTGGCGGACGATCTTCTCCAGGAAGTCGGCGCTCGGCCGGTCGAGGTACGCCTGGTGGGCGACGGCGAGGATGGTGCAGTCGGCCGCGGGCAGCTCGTCCCACGAGCGCAGGCGGATGCCGTACTCGTGCAGCGCCTCGTCGGGATCGGCCTCGGGGTCGTGCACGTGGCACTCGCAGCCGTATTCCTCCAGCTCGCGGATCATGCCGACCACCTTGGTGTTGCGGATGTCCTTGCAGTTCTCCTTGAACGTGAGGCCGAGGATGTTCACCTTCGCGCCGAGGATGCTGCGGCCCTGGTGGATCATCTGCTGCACGGCCTTCCTCGCGACCCACGGGCCCATGTTGTCGTTGATGCGCCGGCCCGCGAGGATCACCTCGGGGTGGTAGCCCGCGAGCTCCGCCTTGTACGTGAGGTAGTAGGGATCGACGCCGATGCAGTGGCCGCCCACCAGGCCCGGCTTGAAGTGGAGGAAGTTCCACTTCGTGCCCGCCGCCTGCAGCACCTCGTGGGTGTCGATGCCGAGGCGGTCGAAGATGATGGCGAGCTCGTTCACGAACGCGATGTTCAGGTCGCGCTGCGTGTTCTCGATCACCTTGGCGGCCTCGGCGACCTTGATCGACGAGGCGCGGTGCACGCCCGCCTTCACCACCGAGGCGTAGAGGTCGGCCACCTTCCCGAGCGTCTCGTCGTCGTCGCCGGCGACGACCTTCAGGATCTTCGAGAACGTGTGCTCCTTGTCGCCCGGGTTGATGCGCTCGGGCGAGTAGCCGACGTGGAAGTCCTGCTTCCAGCGCATCCCCGAGCAGCGCTCGAGGATCGGCACGCACACCTCCTCGGTCGTGCCGGGGTACACGGTCGATTCGTAGATCACCGTGGCGCCCGCCTTGAGGTTCTTGCCGACGATGCGCGAGGCCGACTCCAGCGGCGTGAAGTCGGGCTGGCGCGCGTCGTTCACCGGCGTGGGCACGGCGATGATCACGAAATCGGCCTGGCGGATGTGCTCCGCCTCGTCGGTCACCAGCAGGTGGCGGGCGGCGCGCAGGTCCTCGCTCGAGACTTCGCCGGTCGCGTCGTCGTGCTGCTTGAGGCGCCACACCTTCTTCGACGAGACGTCGTAGCCGATCGTCGGGCGCCGCTTGCCGAACTCGACCGCCACGGGCAGGCCCACGTAGCCCAGCCCGACCACGGCGACCGTGGGCAGCGCCTGCGACGCCTCGGCGCCGGCCTCCGCGGTCGTCGCGTCAAGCGGAAACTCTTTCTCGAGAACGGGCACATCGGGCATCGCGGTCCTCCGTCGAACGGGTGGGGGAAAAGGGATGCCCCATTCTCTCGGCCTAGTTTGAAATGGCGGCCGCCACCCTCCCGTCCGAAGGAACTAGTCCCTCCCCCGCTTTTGTGACAGGACGCAGCCGCGCGATATACCAGTCGAGGGCCTCCACCAGGCCTTCCCTGATGTGGTGTGTAGGACGGAATCCGAGGAGCCCCTC
>DASUXK010000234.1:0-6183 GCA_036377935.1 Usitatibacter sp. | reverse complement strand
AAGGTGCTGAAGCCCGCCAAGCTCGCGACCGGCTTCGAGGTGCAGGTGCCGGCCTTCTGCGCCACCGGCGACAAGATCGAGATCGACACCCGCACGCACGAGTACAAGCGCCGCGTGAACGCGTAGCGGCGCGGAGAGCGTCCCGGAAGGGCACCGCGAGGCGGTGCCCTTTTCATTTCCGCTACCATTCGCCCATGGCACTCAAGCGACCGCAGTGGAAGGATGGAAGGGTGGTCGTGCTCGAGCACGACTCGAAGGTCCTGCGCGGCAACGCGCTCGGCGACCCGCACGTGAGGAAGCTCGCCGTGTGGCTGCCGCCGCAGTACGACGAGGGCGCGGCGCGCGGGCGCGGCCGGCGCTTCCCCGTGCTCTACGACCTCGTGGGCTTCACCGGCTCGGGGCTCGCCCACCTCAACTGGCGCCCCTTCGACGAGAACGTGCCCGAGCGCGTCGCGCGGCTCATCCACGAGCGGCGCATGGGCCCGACGATCATGGTGTTCCCCGATTGCTTCACGGCGCTCGGCGGCAACCAGTACGTGAATTCCTCCGCGATCGGCGACTACGCCGACTACCTCGTGAAGGAGATCGTGCCGTTCGTCGACCGCGAGTTCCGCACGCTCGCCTCGCGCGATCATCGCGGCTGCTTCGGCAAGTCCTCCGGCGGCTACGGCGCGATCGTCCACGGCATGAAGTACGCCTCCACCTGGGGCGCGGTCGCCGACCACTCGGGCGACGCGTACTTCGAGTTCGTCTACGGGCACGACTGGCCCAACACGCTGAACGAGCTCGCGAGGTACCGCGCGCGCCCCCCGAGGAACGGCCCCTACGACGTGATGAAGATGGAGAAGGGCGCCGGGCGCGGCGTGGACGACGGGCGCGTGCGCCGCTTCCTCGAGGCGGTGTGGGCCAAGCCCAAGCTTTCGGGTTCCGAGGGGCACTGCATCATGAACCTGTGCATGGCCGCGACCTACGATCCCGACCCGCGCGCGCCCAACGGATTCCGCCTGCCCTTCAACCTCGAGACCGGCGAGCTGCTTCCCGAGCGCTGGAAGCGCTGGCGCGCGAACGATCCGGTGAACCTCGTCGAGAAACACCGCGCGAGCCTCAAGAGCCTCAAGGGCATCTACATCGACTGCGGCTGGCGCGACCAGTACCACATCCAGTACGGCTCGCGCATCCTCTCCAAGCGCCTCGCGCAGGCGCGCATCCCGCACGCGTACGAGGAGTTCGACGACACCCACTCCGACATCGACTACCGGATGGATGTCTCGCTGCCGTTCCTCTACCGCGCGCTCAAGCCCTGACCCCTTTTCTTGCGCCACACCGAGGGCGGCTTCCTGAAGACGCGGCGGAAGGCTTTCGCGAACGCGCTCGCCGACTCGTACCCCGCCTCGCGGGCGATCGCCTCGATGGGCCGCTGCGTCGCGAGCAGGAACTCGGCGGCGAGCTGCAGGCGCCAGCGCGTGAGGAAGGCGATGATCGGCTCGCCCATCACGTCGCTGAAGCGCTCGGCGAGCGCGCTCCTCGATAGCCCGACCTGGCGACCGAGCCGCTCCACCGTCCACGGCTCCGAAGGGCGACCGTGCACGAGCGCGAGCGCGCGTCCCACGTAGCGATCGTCGAGTCCCGCGAGCCAGCCCTCGCCGCCGGGCGGCATCGCGCCCACGTGGCGGCGCAGCGCTTCCACCAGCGCGAGCTCGGCGAGGCGCTCGCGCTTCGCGCCCTCGCCCACGGGCGGCGCGTCGCTCGCGGACAGGTGCAGGCCCAGGGCGCCCGCGAGCCAGTTGAGCGCCGGCGCGCCGAGGAGATCCACCTTCACGGTCGTCGGCAGGCACGCGAGCAGCGGCTCCGCGAGGTGGCGCTCGCAGCTCGTCGCGATCGAGATCCAGCGGGTGCGCGGGCCGCCGCTGCCGATGCGCACCGGGGCGAGCTCGCCCGCGACAGGCGCGCGCACGAGCGCGGAGATCGCCGTCGCGGGCGCGGCGAGGTCGCTACCGACCAGGTGCGCGTGGCCATGGGGTAGCCACGCGATGTCGCCCGCCCGCAGCCCGATCTCCTCGCCGACCGAAACGCGCAGCCGGCATTCGCCCTCGAGCACGAGGTGCGCCCGCCCCATCGACCCGCTCGCAGGCACCGAGACGCACCACGGCCCGCTCCCGTGCGCGTCGAGCACGACGTCCGCCGAGAAGCGCGCCAGCCGCAACACCTCAGATAGAGCGTCCATGATGAAAACCGGGGACAGACCCCATTTTCCATAGCACGAAACAAACCGCCTTGTGAAGCCATACGCGGTTTCGCGCTATGGAAAATGGGGTCTGTCCCCGGTTTTCAGTGGAAATGCGCGGCCTGGGTGTCGGCTTCCTCGGGAAGCTCGGCGTGGACGATCTCGGCCTCGGCGTTGGCGAAGAGCGGCGCGCCGCAATCCTCGCAGTACTCGGGCGTGAAGGTGCCGGGGAGCTTCTTCACCTCGGTGACGCCGCTCTCGGTGAGCTGCGCCACCAGCTCGTCGAGCGGGCCGGGGCGCGCGTTCTCGTCCTCGCGGCCGTAGAGCGGCCACACCACGCCGTGCGCGACTTCCGTATCGCCGGCGAGCGAGAAGGCGACGCGATACTCGTCCACGCGCTCCTCGCCGAATCCCGCGACCACCGCCTGCAGGTCCGCGGGCTTCACCTTGAGCGCGTTCTCGAGGAAGGCGACCGCGGCGCGGATGCCGAACGGGCGCACGCGCCGGTCCGATTCCCGGCAGTTCACGTAGTACGCGTCCGGCAGCAGGCACTCGAACACGCAGCCGGGCAGCAGCTTCGCGATCGTGGGCCGGGCCTGCGCGATCCACTGCTCGAGGCTTCCCGTGCGCCCGGCGTGGCCCGAGGCATCCTCCTGCCAGCGGAAGATCGCCTGCCCGCGCGGCACCGCGGCGCAGGCGATGAGGAAGCGCGTGTCGGCGAGGAGCTGCGCGGTCTCGGGCAGCCGCGCGAGCTCGAGCCGCGGCGCCTCGCCCGCGATCGCCGCATCGGCGAGCTTCGAGGCGAGCCGCCGCAGCTCGGAGAAGTGGCGCGGCAGCTGGTCGATCGAATAAAGATACGGCACGAGCGCCGCACGCGCATCGGCCGCGAGCACGTGCCCGCGCAGCTGCACGAGGAGCGCGTCGGCGGCCTCGCGCGCGATCGGCCCGGAAGGAATCGCGTACTTGGACCACGCGACGATCGGCGCGGCGATGAGCAGCGCCTGCCACGCGCGGTCGCCCTGCATCGCGACCACCGCCTCGCTCTCGTTCTCGACGATCTCGATCAGCGTGTCGTAGCCGCCGAGGTTGGTCTGGTAGAGGTGGTCCAACGCGCCGTCGATGGGCGCGTCGTTGCCGTTCTCGAGCAGCTTCGCCACGAGGACGGACATCTGGTCCTCCCAGTAGCGGTCCTCGGTGAGGCTCCCCGAGGCGTTCAGGCCGAGCGCGAGCGCGATGAGGCGCTCGGCGTCGCGGGTGAGGCGGGGCGGGGACTTGGCGCGGCTGCGGGCCATGGGGGCGACTCCGGGGAAAAGTCTTCCATTTTATCGTGCCGGGGAAAGCGGTGCCGGGCGCGCCTGCCCGAAGGGGCTCGAGAGGGGCCGGGGCCCTTGCCCGCATGCAGGAACGCGCGGCGCGCGATCGGGGGCCGATTGCGCGGCGCGTGCATTACAATCGGGGCGAGAGGAGCCCCATTCGTGAAGATGCAGAAAAAATGAGCAGCCCGAGCGACATGACCGCCTTCGTGCGGGCCGTGGAGCTGGGGGGCTTCTCCACCGCCGCGCGCGACCTCGGCCTCACGCCTTCCGCCGTCTCCAAGCTCGTCACGCGGCTCGAGGACCGCCTCGGCGTGCGCCTCCTCAACCGCACCACGCGGCGCCTCGCGCTCACGCCCGAGGGCGAGGCGTACTTCCACCGCAGCCAGCGCATCCTCTCCGACATCGCCGAGGCGGAGAACGAGGTCGCGAGCTTCCGCGCGAAGCCGCGGGGGCTGCTGCGCGTGAACGTCGGCACCGCCTTCGGCATGCACCAGCTCGCGCCGGCGCTCCCCGATTTCCTCGCGCGAAATCCCGAGGTGCAGGTGGAGCTCACCGTCACCGATCGCGTCGTCGACCTGATCGAGGAGGGCGCCGACATCGCGATCCGCCTGGGCACGCTCGGCGATTCGTCCCTGGTCGCGCGCAAGGTCTGCGACCTCGAGCGCGTCGTGTGCGCCTCGCCCGCGTACCTGCGCCGCCACGGCCTGCCGCGCAAGCCCGAGGACCTGCTCAAGCACAACTGCCTTTCCGTCGACTACGCGCCCAACCTGCGCCGCTGGCCGTTCGAGACGCCCGAGGGCGTGCGCCATGTGGAAGTCGCGGGCAACGTGAGCGCGAACAACGCCGACGCGCTCCTCGAGCTCGCGCTGCTCGGCGTGGGCGTGATCCGCCTGTCCGACGTGATGGTGGGCGAGGCGCTGCGCGAAGGCCGCCTCGTGCCGCTGCTCGCCGATGTGCACCACAGCGAGCCGCTGCCCTTGCACGCCGTGTACCCGCAGGGACGACATCGCGCGCCGCGCGTGGCGGCGATGGTGGATTTCCTCGTCGAGCGCTTCGGCTGCGCGCCGTGGCGCAGCGCCGGCCGCGCCAGGGCCGCGGCGTTGCCGCGCGAGCGGGGGCGGCGTCGCTGATGCTCGCACCCGACGTCGCGTTCGTCGACCTCGAGACCACCGGCACCACGCCCACGGGCGATCGCATCACCGAGATCGGCATCGTGCGCGTGAGCGGGGGCGAGCTGGTGGACGAATGGTCCTCGCTGGTCGATCCCGGCTGCCCCATCCCCGAGGACATCCAGGCGCTCACGGGAATCACGAACGCGATGGTGCGCGGGGCGCCGCGGTTCGCCGAGCTCGTGCGCGAGGTGCGCGCGCGCCTGGCCGGGCGGCTCTTCGTCGCGCACAACGCGCGCTTCGACTACGGCTTCCTCAAGAACGAGTTCCGCCGCGCGGGCGTGACGTTCACCGCCGAGGTGCTGTGCACCGTGCGCCTCTCGCGCCGGCTGCACCCCGAGGCGGCGAGCCATGGGCTCGATGCCGTCGTCGCGCGCCACGGGCTCGCCGAGCCCTTCATCGGCGGCGCCTCGCTCGAAGGGGCGCCGGGGACGGCGCTGCGCACCGGGCGCCACTCGGCGTTGGGCGATGCGCGCGCGATCTGGCGTTTCGTGCAGGCGCTGCACCGGGAGCGAAGCCGCGAGGAGATCGACGCCGCCGTGCGGCGCCTGCTCAAGACGCCGAGCCTGCCGCCGCAGCTCGCCCCCGATGCGCTCGAGGGCCTGCCGGAAGGGCCGGGCGTCTACCGGTTCTATGGCGTGAACGACCTGCCGCTCTACATCGGCAAGAGCGTGAACCTGCGCGACCGCATCCGCTCGCATTTCTCGAGCGACCACATGTCGGCGAACGACGTGCGCCTCTCGGGCGAGATCCGGCGCATCGAGGTGGACGAGACCGCGGGCGAGCTGGGCGCGCTGCTGGCCGAGGCGCGGCTCGTGAAATCGCTGCTGCCGCTGCACAACCAGCGCCTGCGCCGCAAGCTGAACGCCTGCTTCGTGCGGCTGCCGAGCCTCACCGAGCCGCCCGAGGCGCTCGCCGCGAAGGACATCGACTGGAGCGCGCGCGGCTGGCGCGGCGGCGCCGAGACGCTCTACGGCCCGTTCGCCACGAAGCGCCACGTGAAGGACCTGCTCGAGGGGCTCGCGGCGCAGCACGGCCTGTGCTGGCGGCAGCTCGGCTGGGAGAAGCGCGGCGGCCCGTGCTTCGCGCGCCAGGTGAAGCGCTGCCGGGGCGCCTGCATCGGCGAGGAGACGCCGGCGATGCACCACCTGCGCCTGGCCACCGCGCTCGCGCCGTGGCGGCTGGCCGATTGGCCGTGGAGCGGGCCCGTCGTGGTGCGCGAGCGCCATCCCGAGGAGCGCTTCGAGGAGGCGCACGTCTTCGACCGCTGGTGCCACATCGGCAGCGCGCGCGACGAGCATGCGCTCGCCGACCTGCTCGAATCGCGCGTCGAGGTCGACTTCGACCCCGACATCTACCGCATCGTGCGCTCGTTCATCGCGAAGCACCCTTACGCGGTGTTTCCATCTTCACGCTATCGCTCGGAGATTTCCGCGTTCGCGGACTAAGGCGGGAGACGCAGATGAACGCAGAT
>DASUXK010000233.1:0-4469 GCA_036377935.1 Usitatibacter sp. | reverse complement strand
GCGCTCGACGCCTTCGAGTCGGCCCTCAAGGCCGAGGCCGCCTCGCTCTCCGAGCGCGAGTGCATGAAGCTGCGCATCCTCGTGCGCAAGCGCTGGAAGGCCGTGGCCTGCTAGCGCCTTGCGCCCCGCCTCAGATGCGCGCGATCTCCGTGCGGATCGCGCGGTCGAGGTTCTGGACCCAGCCGTTGTAGTTCCGGTGGATCTTCCCGTCGGCCTCGTCGAGGTTCTCGGAGCTCTTGTAGACGATGCTGTACCGGGAGGCGCTGTACGGGATCTCCACGACCGCCGTATGGGTGCGCAGGTGCAGCGTGCCGAGGAGCCGCCCGGGTCCCGCGTCCTTGATGACCCAGCCGAGCGAGCTGCCGGCGGTGACGATCGCCGAGCGGACCTGGCTTGCGGTCAGGTGCTTGCCCGAGGGCGTGGTGACGGGCTCGTCGTTGACGTTGTAGATCGGCTGCGCGGTGCAGGCGCCGACCAGGATGGCCGCGGCGATCGCCGCGGCGGCGCTGAGCTTCTTCATGTTGTTCCTCCCGGATTGCCGTTGCGCGAGAAACTCTACCACGCACGCGCCGCGGCTAGAACATGAACCGCGGCAGCCACAGCGAGAGCTGCGGCACGTAGGTCACGATCACGAGGAACACGAGCAGCACCGAGAGCCACGGGAGCGCCGCGCGGACCACCTGCAGCATCGGCATGCCCGTGATGCCCGAGGTGACGAAGAGGTTGAGGCCCACGGGCGGCGTCACCATCCCGATCTCCATGTTCACCGTGAGGATGATCCCCAGGTGCACCGGGTCGATGCCCATCTGCTGCGAGATGGGGAAGAGGATCGGCGCGAGGATGAGGATGATCCCCGTGGGCTCCATGAAGTTGCCCGCGATGAGCAGCATGATGTTCACGACGATCAGGAACTGCCAGGGCGCCATCCCCCAGGAGACGATCTGCTCGGCGATCGACTGCGGGATGCGCTCGGTCGTGAGCACGTAGGCGAAGAGCAGCGCGTTGGCGATGATGAACATCAGCATCACCGTGACGCGCCCGGCGTCCACGAGCACCTTGGGCACGTCCTTGATGCCCATGTCGCGGTAGACGAAGATCGCGACGAAGAACGCGTAGACCGCCGCCACCGCCGCCGCCTCGGTCGGCGTGAAGATGCCGCCGTAGATCCCGCCCAGGATGATGATGATGAGCAGCAGCCCCCAGAGCGAGTCGCGGCCGGCGACGAGCAGCTCCCGGGCGGTCGCGCGCGGCTGGCGAGGCAGGTCCAGCATGCGCGCGCGCACGTAGATCGCCACCATCAGCATCACGCCCAGCAGGATGCCCGGGATGATCCCCGCCACGAAGAGCTGGCCCACCGACGTCTCCGTGACGGCGCCGTACACCACCATCACGATCGAGGGCGGGATGAGGATGCCCAGCGTGCCCGCGTTGCAGATCACGCCGGCGGCCATCTCCTTCGAGTAGCCGGCGCGCACCATGCCGCCGATCACGATGGTGCCCACCGCGACGACCGTGGCGGGCGAGGAGCCGGAGACCGCCGCGAAGAGCATGCAGGCGAGGACGGAGGCCATCGCGAGGCCGCCGCGCAGGTGGCCCACGGAGGCGTTGGCGAAGCGGATCATGCGGCGAGCGACGCCGCCGGTGGTCATGAAGGCGCCCGCGAGGATGAAGAACGGGATCGCGAGCAGCGTGAATTGCTCCGAGGTCTCGAAGAGCTTCAGCGCGAGCGAGGCGAGCGAGTCGCGCCCCACCATCATGATCGCGACCACGGACGAGAGGCCGAGCGCGATCGCGATCGGCATCCCGAGGAACATGAAGACGAAGAGCAGGATGAAGAGGACCGCGGTGGTCATCGCGCGCTCCCCTTGCCGGCCGGCTCGCCGGTGAGCTCCTGCTGGGCGCGCAGCACCTCCGCCGCCTCGTCGCCGAGGTGCAGGCGGACTTCCTTGCCGGAGAGGATGCGCCAGAGCACCTGCCCGAAGCGCAGGATGAGCAGCGCGAAGCTCACGATGAGGATCGCGCGCGGGATCCACTGCGGGATCGGGAGGTCCTGCATCTCGATCCCGATCTCGTACATCTTCGCCACGTAGACCCAGCTACCGTAGAAGAGGATCACCGAGTAGACGAGGCAGAGCGCGGCGCCCACCGCGCCCACCACGCGCCCGCTCTTCGGCCCCAGGGACTTCACCAGGGCGTCCACGCCGATGTGCGAGCCGATGCGCACGCCGTAGGGGATGCCGAGGAAGATCAGCCACGCGAAGAGCACCGTGGTGAGCTCGAGCGCGGAGGAGAAGCTGTAGTTGAAGACGTAGCGCGCGATCACCTGCACGAACGCGACGATCGTCATGACGGCGAGGAGGAGGGCGATCAGCCCCTCCTCCAGCCGTTCCACGAGGGCGAGCACGGCGTGGGCTCCGTGCGCCCGGCTACTGGTTGTTGGCCTTCTGCGCGGCCTGGATCAGCGCCTTGCCGATCTGCGGCTCGAACTTCTTCCAGACCGGCTCCATCGCCTTCTGCCACTTGGCGAGGTCGTCCTTGGTGAGCTCCTGGATCTTCGCCTTGCCCGCCTCGGCGATCAGCTTCTTGTCGCGCTGGTTGATGT
This sequence comes from Usitatibacter sp., assembly GCA_036377935.1. Lineage (GTDB taxonomy): Bacteria > Pseudomonadota > Gammaproteobacteria > Burkholderiales > Usitatibacteraceae > Usitatibacter. Next base: position 1,867 of record DASUXK010000233.1, on the reverse strand, counting down.
CGTTCGCGAGGCCGTTGCCGTACTCGGTCGCCTCGTCCATCGCTTCCTGCAGGCCCTTCTGGACGTCCTTCGGCAGCTTGTCCCACCACTTGGCGTTGGTGATCACCATGTAGTCGATCACGCCGTGGTTGGTCTCGGCGATGGTCTTCTGCACTTCATAGAACTTCTGCGAATAGATGTTGGACCAGGTGTTCTCCTGGCCGTCCACCACGCCGGTCTGCAGCGCCTGGTAGACCTCGCTGAAGGCCATCTTCTGCGGGTTCGCGTCGAGCGCGCGGAACTGCGCCTCGAGCACGTCGGAGGCCTGGATGCGGAACTTGAGCCCCTTCACGTCCGCGGGCACGCGCAGCTGGTCGCGGTTGGTGGACAGCTGCTTCATGCCGTTGTGCCAGTAGGCGAGGCCCTTGATGTTCTTCGAGCGCATCTCGTCGAGCAGCTTCCTGCCCTCCTTGCTGTGCTGGAAGCGGTCCACCGCCTGGATGTTGTTGAAGAGGAACGGCAGGTCGAACACCTGCAGCTTCTTCGTGTAGCGGTCGAACTTGGAGAGCGAGGGCGCGATGATCTGGACGTCGCCCAGCAGCAGCGCCTCCATCTCCTTGCCGTCGCCGAAGAGCTGCGAGTTGGGGAAGACCTGCACTTCCACCTTGCCGGGAAGCTTCTTCTCGGCGAGCTCCTTGAACTTGAGCGCGGCCTGGCCCTTGGGGGTCTTGTCCGCGACGACGTGGCTGAACTTGACGATGATCGGCGCGGCCTGCGCCGCAGTTGCGAGGGCCAGCGCTGCGAGCGCGGCCGCGAGACGTGCGAGCTTCATGCGTCCTCCTGGGGCCTGGTGCGGGGAAACTCGGGGATTTCGTGGATCGCCGGGCGATCCGCGGACCCAAGGCTAGCACGGCGCGCCAAACCTTGCCTCGGCCGGTCCCGTGCACGGGACGCAAAGGCGCTTATCGCCGGGAGGCGAGGATCTCGCGCAGCGCGACGGCGTCGTTGTGCCGCTCGTCGCGGGCGCCGAAGACGAGCGTCACGGGGCCGCGGCGCGCGAGATCGCGCAGCGCCTCGAGCTGCGCCTCGCGTTCCCGCAGCTCCGCGGCGTAGCGGCGCCGGAACTCGTCCCAGCGCGCGGGATCGTGGCCGAACCATTTGCGCAGCGCCGTGCTGGGCGCGAGGTCCCGCATCCAATGGTCCACGGCCGCCGCTTCCTTCGTGAGCCCGCGCGGCCACAGGCGGTCGACGAGCACGCGCGTGCCGTCCGAAGGCTGCGCCGGCTCGTACACGCGCCGCACCTTGATCGCCGTCGACACGTTCCCGCGCCTTGCGCCCGGAGTGTCGGCGCGGGGCTGAACGCCGCTCAGGCGGCGCCGCGCGAATCCGGGCCGAGGCGGCCCAGCGCCGCCTCGATGTCCGCTTCCGAGGCGCCGGGAAGGATCAGGAGGCGCGCGTGCCCTTCGGCATCGAAGGCGAACACGCCGCTGCTGTGCATCACCTCGTACTCGCCGTTCGCATCCGGCTTGCCGCGCGAATAGCTCACGCGGTAACGGCGCGCGAGGTCCTCGAGCTCGTCCTCGCTCGGGCGCAGGCCCGTCACCCGCGGCCCGAAGGCGCGCGCGTAAGCCGCGAGCTGCTCCGGGGTATCGCGCGCGGGGTCCACGGTGACGAAGAGGATGCGCAGGTTGCGCGGGCCGGCGACGCGGGCGGCCTGCGAAAGCCGCGCGAGCGTCGTAGGGCAGACGTCGGGGCAGTGCGTGAAGCCGAAGTACACGAGCACCGGCTCGCCACGGAAATCCGACGCGCGCACCGCGCGGCCCGTCTCGTCGGTCATGGCGAACTCGAGCGGGTGCACGAGGCCCGCGACGTTGCGCACCGGCCCGTC
>DASUXK010000232.1:0-3825 GCA_036377935.1 Usitatibacter sp. | reverse complement strand
CGAGGAAGCGCGACGGCCTGCTGCGCACCGAGTTCCCGCGCCCGCTCGGCAAAGTGGCGTACCACGTGCCGTGCCACACGCGCGTGCAGAAGATGGGACCGCGCACGCGCGAGGCTCTCGAGAGCGTGCCGGGCACCGAGGTGCTGGTGATCGAGCGCTGCTCGGGCCACGCGGGCACGTACGGCGTGAAGGCCGAGTTCCACGAGACGGCGATGAAGATCGGCCGGCCCGTGTTCCGCCAGGTCGCCGAGTTCGCGCCCGACTACTTCGCCTCCGACTGCGAGCTCGCCGGCCACCACATCGCCGACGGCCTTGGGCAGGACAAGGGCAAGGCGCAACTGAAACATCCCCTGACCCTCCTGCGAATGGCGTACGGGCTTCCCGACTGACTGTCCGCGCTCATCCGCATTTCATCCGCGTTCCCCGTTTTCGTCCGGAAATGGCCATGCAAAAAATCTCCCGCGATTCCCTGATGACCCTCGAGGCCTACGCCAAGGCGCGCAAGGACTTCCGCGCCCGCGTCCTCGCGCACAAGAAGAACCGCATCGTGCGGCTCGGCGAGCACGTCGCCCTCATCTTCGAGGACGAGCTCACCATCCGTTACCAGGTGCAGGAGATGCTGCGCGTCGAGCGCATCTTCGAGGAAGCGGGCATCCAGGAGGAGCTGGACGCCTACAACCCGCTGATCCCCGACGGGCGCAACTTCAAGGCGACGATGATGATCGAGTACGAGGACGTGAACGAGCGCCGCGCCGCCCTCGCGCGCCTGAAGGGCATCGAGGACCGCGTGTGGGTGCGGGTCGAGGGCTGTGCCCCGGTCTACGCCATCGCCGACGAGGACCTCGAGCGCGAGACCGACGAGAAGACTTCCGCCGTCCACTTCGTGCGCTTCGAGCTCACCCGGGAGATGGCCGAGGCGCTCAAGTACGGCGTGGGCCTCTCGGTGGGCGTGGACCATCCGCACTACAACGCGAAGGTCGATCCCCTTCCGACGGAGGTCCGATCGGCGCTCCTGGCCGACCTGGATTGAAGCGGAAACACGCAGGCCCCGGAGAGCACAATGCTCAGGCGGCCTTCGCCATCCTGAGCGAGGGAATCTTCACCGACAGGATCGCGGAAGCGAGCGTCTCGATCGCGAGCGGGCGATCGAAGCTCGCGCGCCATGCGAGCGCCACCTTGCGCGACGGGACCGGGTTCGTGAACGGCACCGCCTTCAGCAACTTCGTCGCGTAGCGCGGCGCGAGCGCGCTCGCCGGGAGCACGCTCACCCCCAGGCCCGAAGCGACCATGTTCCGGATGGTCTCCAGCGAGCTGCCCGCCCGGCCCTCGGGGAGCGCGGTGTTCGACTGGCCGGGGCAGGCCTCGAGCACCTGATCGCGGAAGCAGTGCCCGGCGTTGAGCACCAGCAGGTTCTCCTGCGAGAGCTCGGAGGGCTTCACGGCCTTGCGCGCCTGCCAGGGATGGCCTTCGGGAACCACCACGCTGAACGGCTCCTCATACACGACCCGGGTCTTCACGCCGGGCAGCGCGAACGGCAGCGCGATGATCACCACGTCCAGCTCCCCCTCCCTCAGCATCGGCGCGAGGTTGCCCGTGAGGTTCTCCTCGATCGCGAGCGGCATGGCGGGCGCGCGCTTGCGCAGGGCGGGCACCAGGTCGGGCAGGAGGTACGGGCCGATGGTGGGGATGGCGCCCAGGCGCAGCGCCCCGGCGAGCTGGTCGCGCGAGCCGCTCGCCATCTGCGGGATCTTCGCCACCTCGTCCAGGACGCGCCGCGCCTGCTCGACGATCGCGCCGCCGCGCGCGGTGACGCGCACGTCGTTCTTGTTGCGCTCGAAGAGCTTCACGCCCAGCTCGTCCTCGAGCTTGGCGAGCGCGAGCGAGAGCGTGGGCTGCGTGACGAAGCACTTCTGGGCGGCGCGGCCGAAATGGCGCTCCTGGGCGAGGGCGACGACGTAGCGCAGCTCGGTGAGGGTCACGGCGGTTTCTTCATAGTCGGGGGCAATCGCGATTATAACCACAATCAATTGGACCGATCAATCGATCGCCGCCACAATACGGTATCGAATCTATCAACGCATGAAAGGACCGAACATGCTTCCGAACTCCGAGGGCCGCAAGATCCCCCAGGTGAAGTTCCGCGTGCGCCGCGACGGCCAGTGGAGCGAGATCACGACCGACCAGATCTTCAAGGGCCGCACCGTCGCCGTCTTCGCCCTGCCCGGCGCCTACACGCCGACGTGCTCGAGCTCGCACCTGCCGCGCTACAACGAGCTCGCGCCGACCCTCAAGCGCGCGGGCGTCGACGAGATCGTCTGCATCTCGGTGAACGACCCGTTCGTGATGGCCGAGTGGCAGAAGGACCAGGACGCGCCCAACGTCACGTTCATCCCGGACGGCAACGGCGAGTTCACGCGCCAGATGGGCATGCTCGTCGACAAGAGCGACCTCAACTTCGGGCCGCGCTCGTGGCGCTATTCCATGCTGGTGAAGGACGGGCTCATCCAGAAGATGTTCATCGAGCCGGAGAAGGAAGGCGATCCGTTCGAGGTCTCCGACGCGGACACGATGCTGCACTACGTCGCGCCCAAGGTGAAGGCGCCCGAATCGGTGCTCATCTTCACCAAGCCCGGCTGCCCGCACTGCGCCCGCGCGAAGAAGCTCCTCGCCGAGCACGGCCTCGTGTACGAGGAAGTGGCGCTCGGCAAGGGGCTCACCTCCTCGGCCCTGCGCGCGGTGTCGGGCAAGGGCACCACGCCGCAGGTCTTCATCGGCGGCCGGCTCATCGGCGGCGCCGACGACCTCGAGCAGTACTTCGCGGCCCAGGACCGCAAGGCGGCATAGCAAAACCGGGGACAGACCACATTTATCAAAGGAAGACACATCGGGGTATCGTCGTTTCGCGCTATGGAAATGGTGGTCTGTCCCCGGTTTTCGGGAGAGGAGAGTGGGATGAAGGTTGATGTGGCGGTGATCGGGGCGGGGACGGCGGGGCTCGCGGCGTACCGCGCCGCGAAGGCGGCGGGCGCGCGGGCGCTGCTGATCGAGGGGGGCGTCGACGGGACCACGTGCGCTCGCGTGGGTTGCATGCCGTCGAAGCTCCTCATCGCGGCCGCGGAAGCGGCGCACGGCATCCATCGCGCGCACGGCTTCGGCGTGCACGCGGGCGAGCCGCGCGTCGACGGGCGCGAGGTGATGGCGCGCGTGAAGCGCGAGCGCGACCGCTTCGTGGGCTTCGTGCTCGAGGGCGTGGAGGCGATTCCCGCGGCCGACCGCATCCGCGGCCGCGCGCGCTTCGTCGATGGGCATACGCTCGAGGTCGAGGACGATTCCCGCGGTGGGCAGAAGCCCGCGGCCGTCCGCATCCAGGCGAAGGCGATCGTGATCGCGACCGGCTCGCGCCCCACCGTCCCGCCGATCCTGCAGGGCCTGGGCGACCGGCTCGTCGTAAACGACGACGTCTTCGAATGGCACACCCTCCCCCGCTCCGTGGCGGTGTTCGGCCCGGGCGTGATCGGGCTCGAGCTGGGCCAGGCGCTCGCGCGCCTCGGCGTGCGCGTGGTCGTGCTCGGCCGCGGCGGGCGGGTGGGCCCGCTCACCGATCCCTTCGTGCGCCAGGCCGCCGTCGATGCGTTCTGCGCGGAGTTCCCGCTCGATCCCGACGCGCACGTGTCGCGCGTGGAGCGGGTGGGCGACGAGGTGGAGATCGAGTATCGCGGCCTGAACGGCGCCCCGCGCGTCGAGCGCTTCGATTACGTGCTGGCCGCGACCGGCCGCGCGCCCAACGTCGACGGCATCGGCCTCGAGGCGTCGGGCATCGCGCTC
>DASUXK010000231.1:0-9777 GCA_036377935.1 Usitatibacter sp. | reverse complement strand
CTGTCCAGTTGAATACCTTCACGGCCGAAGGGATCGCAACCAGGAAGCTCAGAAGCGAGAACACGAGCGACGCATACACCGACTGGCCGGCGACGAACATGTGGTGACCCCACACGAGGAAGCCAAGCACGGCGATGCCGAGACTCGAAAATGCCACGAACGTATATCCGAAGACGGGCTTGCGGCAGAAGGCGGCAACCAGCTCGCTGATGACGCCCATTGCCGGAAGCACCATGATGTAGACCGCCGGGTGCGAGTAGAACCAGAAGAGGTGCTGGAAGAGGAGCGGGTCGCCGCCCAGGGCGGGGTCGAAGATGCCGATGTGCAGCACGCGCTCGAGCACGATCAGCGTGAGCGTCATCGCGAGCACCGGGGTGGCGAGCACGAGGATCAGGCTCGTCGCGTAGAGCGCCCACACCAGGAGCGGCATGCGGAACCAGGTCATCCCCGGCGCGCGCATCCGGTGGATCGTCGCGATGAAGTTGAGCCCCGTGAGGATCGACGAGAACCCCACGATGAAGACGCCCGCCGCGGCCCACGCGACGTGGGTGTTCGAGAACATCGTCGAGAACGGCGTGTAGAAGGTCCAGCCGGTGTCGACGCCGCCCGCGATGAGCATCGCGACGGTGAAGAGCCCGCCCAGCACGTAGATGTACCAGGACAGGAGGTTCAGCTTCGGGAACGCCACCTCCTTCGCGCCGATCATGAGCGGGACGAGGAAGTTGCCCAACGTGGCCGGGATCGACGGGATCAGGAAGAACCACACCATCACCACGCCGTGGATCGTGAAGAGCTTGTTGTAGGTGTCGGCCGTGACGAGGTCGCCCTGGGGCGTGGCGAGCTCCAGGCGGATGAGCGCCGCCGCGGTGCCCCCGAGGAAGAAGAAGAGCGTGATCGTGATCGCGTAGAGGATGGCGATGCGCTTGTGGTCGCGCGTCGTGAGCCAGGACCACAGCGTGTAGCCCTGCGTGAGGAAGCTCTCGCGGGGGATCGAAGGAACCGGGGCGGCGACGGCGCTCATCTTCCCTCCGCGCTCGTGGATTTGAGGTACGCGATGAGGTCGAGGATCTCGGCCTCGCTCACCTGGCCCTGGAAGCTCGGCATGATGGGGTCGAAGCCCGCCACGACGTCGCGCTTGGGCAGCAGGATGGAATCGCGGATGTAGGCGGCATCGGCGACCACGGTGCGCCCGTCCTGCAAGTGCACCACGCGATGCCAGATGCCGTTGAGGTCGGGCGCGTGCACCGTGCCGCGCGAATCGTGGCAGCCGCTGCAGCCCAGCCGCCGGAAGGTCTCGAAGCCGCGCGCCGCCATGGTGGGCCGGTTGCCGCCCTCGGCGAGCCAGCGGGCGTAGTCCTCGGGCCGCATCACGAACACCTTGCCGCCCATGCGCGCGTGGTCGGTGCCGCAATACTCCGTGCAATGCATCTCGTAGGTGCCCAGGCGCGTCGGCGTGAAGGTGACCTCGGTATAGCGCCCCGGCACCGCGTCCTGCTTGATGCGGAACGCCGGCACGTAGAAGGAGTGGATCACGTCCTCGGTGGCGAGCACGAGGCGCACCTTCCGCCCGAGCGGCAGGTGGAGCTGGTCGATCTCGCGCCGGCCGTTCGGGTGCTCGAGCTTCCACATCCACTGCTTGCCCACGACGTACACCGGGATCGCGCCGTCGGCCCGGCCGTAGAAGCCCGCGTACACCACGGCGCCCCAGGCGAAGAAGGCGAGGAAGATCGCGAGCGGCGTGAGGGTCCACGTGTACTCGAGCCAGCGCTTGTTGGCCGGGGCGTTCGAGCGGTCGACCTTCGCGTCGCGCCGGTAGCGCAGGCAGAAGGCCACGATGAGGATCGCGATGGCGGCCGCCACGAGCCCGGTGACCACGAAGAGCGCGAAGAGCAGGTGGTCGACGCGGTGCGCGATGTCGGAGGCGGCGGGCAGGAGCCAGCCCATCGTGGTCGCGCTCACGGCCGCGCCTCGCGCGCCCGCTTGCGGCGCCGATGGACCCAGGCCCACGCGGCGCCGGCGACGAAGAGCGCCGCGATGGCCGCGCGCAGGATGTCGAGGATCGCCAGGCTGTAGCGGCCGGTCGTGGGGTCGAAGTGGTAGCAGAGCAGGAGCAGCGGGCTCGCGGGCGGCGCGACGCTCCCCTGCCCCGCTTCGCGCAGCGCCGCGGCGAGCTGCGACGGGTCGTAGCGCACGCCCATGAAATAGCGCGAGATGCCGCCTTCGGGCGTGAGCACCGCGAAGCCGGTCGCATGGGCGAAGGCGTCCCGATCGGGCTCGTAGCGGTAGCGGAATCCCACCGCGTGCGCGAGCTTCTCCACCGAAGGCTTCTCGCCGCGCAGGAAGCTCCAGGCGCTTCGTTCGCCCGCGGCGATGCGCTCGGCCTTCTCGTGCCCCAGCTCGGTCACCGTCTCGCGCGGATCGATGCTCACGAAGAGCGCGCGGTAGTCGCGGCCCGCGGCGAGCCCGGTGCCGTCGAGCGCCTGCGCGACGCCGGCGAGCGTGGTCGGGCACAGGTCCTTGCAGGCGAGATAGCCCAGCACGAGCACCGTGGGCTTGGCGTGCAGCGCCTGTCCCAGCGTGGTCGCATGGCCGGAGTCGTCGACGAACGCGAGGCGCATCGGCAGCTGCGCGCCCGGGTGCTGGTCGAAGCCGACGTCCTTGGCGATGTCGGGTCCGTGCGCGGACGCCGCTCCCGCGGCGATGCACATGAGGATCGTCGGAACCACGGATGAGCACAGGTGAACACACATGGTTCGGGCAGCAAATCGCCCCGTGCTTGTGGAGACGATGGCCCCAGCCCCGGAAACCCGTTCGTGTTCACCCGTCTTCATCTGGGGTTCCGACCGTCTCGGGAGCGCTCGGCGAGCATCTGCATCGCGCGCTCGATGGGAATGTGGACGCGGCCGGTCGCGGGATCGATCCCGGAGCTCTCGAGCCGCCGCATCTTTTCACGCCGGAACGCCGCCATGTCGGGCTCGGGCGCCGTCTCCTGCACCGGCGGGCGGATCGCGGGCATCGCGGCATCGTTCGGCGCCGAGGACGGCGTGCCGGTCAGTGCGATCACCGCCCAGGGCACGCATACGGCGATCGCGATGCCCGCGACGATGACGCCGAGGCCCGCCCCGATCCCCTTGAGCGAGAGATCGGCCGCCTGGTGCATCGCCGCCTCGCGCGCTTCAGCCATGGGCGGCCTGCGTCGATGCGAGCGCCGGGCGCACGCGCGAGACGGCGCGCCGCCACGCCGCGGCCCACAGCGCGCACAGCACGACGATCGCGAGCACATCGGACCACGAGACCGCGAAACCGCGCGGCCGGAAGGTCGGGATGACGAGCCAGAACGCGTCGGCGAGGTTCGCGACGAGCAATCCCACGGCGATCGTGCCGAGGAGCTTCGGTGCGCGCTTGGCGGCTCGCGAAAGCAGGATCAGGAGCGGCAGGGAGAAGTGGAAGACGATGAGGAAGATGCCCAGGGCCGCCCAGCCCGTCTGGACGCGCGGCACGTACCAGTGGATCTCGTGCGGGAGGTTCTCCGACCAGATCACGAGGAATTGCGTGTACGCGAGGTACGCCCACGTGAGCACGTACATGAGGAGGAGGTTGCCGAGGTCGTGGAAGCGAAGCCGCGTGGCCTCATCGTCCGCCGGCCTCGCCGCGAACGCCGCGGCCGCCACGCCGAACGCCGCGCCCGCGAGCATCTGCCCGGTGCCGATCAAGAGCCCGAAGGTGCTCGAGTACCAGTGCGGCGTGAGCGAAGCGATCCAGTCGACGGCGGCGAGCGAGGCCGTGAGCGCGTACACGATGAGGCCGATGGCGGCGACGCGCCGGGCGCCGGGGCTGCCGCCGCCCGCCGGATGGACCGTCGCGCGGTCGGCGCGCAGGAACGCCATCGAGAGCACGACCCAGGCGACGAGCCAGGCGATGGAGCGCCCGATCCAGAACGGCAGGTTGAGGTAGCGCCCCGGATCGTCCACCCACGGATAGACGAGCTTCGCGCCCACGAGGATCGGGAGGAAGAGGATCGCGAGCGCGGGGATGAGGCGCGTGGCCGCGAGCCAGGCGGGACGCACGGGCTCGCCCCACCGTCCGCCCGTGAGCGCGTGCACCATCAGGTTGGCCATCGATCCCAGCGAGATCCCGAGGAGGAAGATCCACGCGAAGAGGTAGGAGCGCAGCCACTCGCTCATCGCGCGCCTCCCGACCCGCCCGCGTTCGCCGGCAATGCCTGCCGCGGCGCATCCTGGCTCAGCTGCAGCGCGCGGATGTAGGCCACGATCGCCCAGCGATCCTCGGGCGAGACGCGGTCGCGATACGGATACATCACGCCGTAGCCGTTCGTCATGACGTCGTAGAAATGGCGGTCGGGCGCCTTCCTCAGGCGGTCGATGTGGTACGACGGCGGATGGGGAAATCCGCGCCGCGCGATGCGCCCGTCGCCGTCGCCCAGGCGGCTGTGGCACGGCGCGCAGTAGATGTCGAAGCGCTCGCGCCCGCGCTCGAGCAGCGCCATGGTGATCGGATACGGGATCGCCTTCGCGCGTTCGGCCTCGAGGCGCGCGCGCTCGCGATCGCGGTCCGCCCATCCGCTCGACGTGGACGAGAGGACGCCGCGGTTGTACTCCACCGTCCCTTCGACCCGCGGCCGCGACGAGTTGCCGTCCTCGAAGTGCTCGCTCGGCCTCAGCGGCTTCTTCTTCGCGCCGTCGTACATGTTGCGCGCGAGCTTTTCGCAGCCGGTGAGGGAGAGGGAAACGGCGGCCAGGAGGACCGGCAAGAGGCTCCCTCTCCCCGGCCCTGCCCCGAGGGGGAGCAAGAAGATCGCCTTGCCCCTCACTCCTGCACCTCCACGATCTTCATCGGCTCGAGCTCCTCGAGGAAGCGGTGCGCCGGGCCGGGCTCGAAGCGAGCGTCGCCGGCGCGCAGGCAGAGGAAGAAGCGGTTGCGCGTCGAGAGGTCGAAGTCGCGCGCGCCGAACACCGGGTGCCGCAGCCTGGGAAGGCCGTTCGCCGCGAACATCGTGATCACCGCCGTGAACGCGGCGAAGAGCACCGTCGTTTCGAAGGTCGCCGGGATGAACTCGGGCCAGCTGTTGAGCGGCCGCCCGCCGATGTTCACCGGGTACGAGACCACCGCCGAGTACCACTGCAGGAAGAAGCCGCCCACGCCGCCCGCGATTCCGCCCAGCAGCGTGGCGAGCGGGACGTGGGTCTTCTCGAAGCCGATCGCCTCCGAAAGCCCCTCCACGGGGAAGGGCGAGTACGCCTCGATGCGCCGGTAGCCCGCCTCGCGGGCGCGCCTGGCCGCGGCGAGCAGCGCATCGGCGCTCGCGAACTCGGCCATGAGCCCGTAGAGCGCGCTCATTCCTTCTCCTCGGCCGCGATCTCGCGCATCTCGAAGATGGAGATGGCCGGCAGCGCCCGGATGAAGAGCAGGAACAGGAACACGAAGAAGCCGATGGAGCCCGCGAGCATCGTCCAGTCGACCCAGGTGGGAATGAAGAGCCCCCACGCCGACGGCAGGAAGTCCTGGGCGAGGCTCGAGACCACGATCATGAAGCGCTCCATCCACATGCCGATGTTGACGAGGATGCCCAGCACGAAGAGCGCGAAGAGCGAGCGGCGGATGCGCCGGAACCAGAGGAGCTGCGGGATGAAGATGTTGAGCGCGAAGAGCGTCCAGTAGACGGGGGCGTACGGCCCCACGAAGCGGTTCATGGTGATCGCGATCTCGTACTTGTCGCCGCTGTAGAAGCCCGTGAAGATCTCGGCGAGGTAGCCGTAGGCGAGGATCAGCTCCGTGGCGAGCATCACCTTCGCGGCGTTGTCGAGGTGGCGCATGGTGATGAAGTCCTCGAGCCCGAAGAACTTGCGCATCGGGATCGCGAGGACCAGCACCATGGCGAAGCCGGAGAAGAGCGCGCCCGCCACGAAGTACGGCGGGAAGATCGTCGAGTGGTAGCCCGGCGTGTTGCCGATGGCGAAGTCGAGCGACACCACGCTGTGCACCGAGATCACGAGCGGCGCGGCGAGCCCCGCGAGGAGCAGGTACGCGACCTCGAAGCGCTTCCAGTGCCGCGCCTCGCCGCGCCAGCCGAGGGCGAAGAGGCCGTAGATCACCTGCTTCGCGCGGCTGGATGCGCGGTCGCGCAGGGTCGCGAGGTCGGGCACGAGGCCCACGTACCAGAAGAGGAGCGAGACCAGCAGGTAGGTGGAGATCGCGAAGATGTCCCAGACCAGCGGGCTCCTCCACTGCGGCCACACGTTCATCACGTCGGGATAGGGCAGCAGCCAGTACGCGAACCACGGGCGGCCGAGGTGCAGGATCGGCCACAGGCCCGCGATGCCCGCCGCGAAGAGCGTCATCGCCTCGGCGAAGCGGTTGATCGAGTTGCGCCACTTCTGCCGCAGCAGCAGCAGGAACGCGGAGATGAACGTGCCCGCGTGCCCGATCCCGATCCACCACACGAAGTTGCCGATGGCGAAGCCCCACGCGACGGGGATGTTGACGCCCCAGATCCCCACGCCGGCGAGGAAGAGCCAGCCCATGAGGCCGAAGAAGACCACCGAGAGCGCGCCCGCGAGGATGAAGCCGAGCGCCCAGATCCAGTGCACCGGGCGATGCAGGACGATGTCCGAGATCTTGTCGGTGATGCTGGCGTAGCCCCAGCGCGGATTGAGGAGCTGGCTCGACACGTCAGGCCTTTCCGGCATCGGGCGCGGGGTTCACGATGCGCGCGAGGTACGTCGTGCGCGGCCGCGTGTTGAGCTCCGCGAGGAGCGCGTAGTCGAGCGGCGATTTCTTCACGGCGTTCACGGCGCTCTTCGGGTCGTTCAGGTCGCCGAACGTGATCGCCCGGGTCGGGCACACGGCCTGGCACGCCGTCACCACCTCGCCGTCGGCGATGCGCCGGCCTTCGCGCTCGGTCTCGATGCGCGCGCGCGTGATGCGCTGCAGGCAGTAGTTGCACTTCTCCATCACGCCGCGCATGCGCACCGTCACCTCGGGATTGCGCGCCTCCAGCGGCGGCTCGCCGGGCCCGACGCTGAAATGCAGGAAGTTGAAGCGCCGCACCTTGTACGGGCAGTTGTTCGAGCAGAAGCGCGTGCCCACGCAGCGGTTGTAGACCTGCACGTTGATGCCTTCGCTGTCGTGCACGGTCGCGCCGACCGGGCACACCGCCTCGCACGGCGCGTTCTCGCATTGCATGCAGGGCACCGGCTGGAAATAGGTGCGCGGGTTCTTCTCCGGGCCCGCGTAGTAGCGGTCGACGCGGATCCAGTGCATCTCGCGCCCGCGCGCCACCTGCTCGGGGCCTACCGTCGGGATGTTGTTCTCGGCCTGGCAGGCGATCGTGCAGGCATTGCAGCCGATGCACGCGTTGAGGTCCACCGCCATGCCCCACCGGTAGTCGTCGTAAGTCCACTTCGGATAGAGCGATTCCCCGGGCGTCTCGTCCTCGATCCTCGCGCCCTGCGCCACCTGCGTCGCGGAGACGACGCGCACGGGCTCGCGCCCTTCCATGCGCGCGTGGTTCTGCGTGGTCGCGAAGTCGTGGTGGCCATCGACCTTGCGCAGCCCGGCGCCTTCGAGGGACCACGGGGAGGCGGCGGTGCGAAGCGCGTACGCATCGACGCCCACGCCGTTGCCGACGCGGCCCGCGCGGGTGCGTCCGAATCCCAGCGAAAGCGTGACGGCGTCGTCGGCGTGGTCGGGCAGGATCCACACCGGCGCGCGCAGGCGGCGTGAACCGGCGGCGATCTCGACGATGTCGCCCTGCTCCGCGCCCAGCTTCGCCGCCGATTGCGCGCTCATGAGCGCCGCGTTGTCCCACGTGAGCTTGTTGTCGGGCTTGGGCAGCTCCTGCAGCCACGCGTTGTTGGCCCACGCGCCGTCGCGGATGGAAGGATCGGCGCGCAGCCGAACGCCCCAGCCCTGCGCGGCGGAGGGCGGCGGACGGAAATCGACGCGCTTCGCCGCGACCGCGGCCGGGGGCGACGAGGTGTTCGCGATCAAGCCCTCGCGCAGTCCTTCCCGCCAAAACTCCTCGAAGGCCGCGCCGCCCGACGACTTCATCTTCATCCACGTCGCGCGCACCGCTGCGCGAGCCGTGCCCGCCGTGCCCGCGAGCAGCCCCATCACCTCGTGGCGCGAGATGCCGCCCTTCAGCGGCGCGATGAGCGGCTGCACGAAGCTCGCGGTGCCGTCGAACGCGCGCGCGTCGCTCCAATCCTCGAGGTAGTGCGCCTGCGGCACGTGCCACGTGCATGCGGCCGCGGTCTCGTCGTCGTAGAGCCCGTGGTGCAGCGTGAGGGCGGCCTTCGCGAGGCGCGCGCCGAAGTCGAGATCGGCGGGCGCGTCGTAGGCGGGATTGCCGCCCAGGATCACGAGCGCCGCGACGCGGCCCGCGTCCAGATCCGAGGCGAGCTCGCGGATCGACGCCACGCAGGGAAGCGGCGCGATGGCGGGCTCCACGTAGACCACGCTCGTGCCGACGGCCCCCAGCTCGGCGTTCAACGCATGGGCGAGCGCGTGCGCCTCGGGGGGCAGGCTCTCGCCCGGCACCACGAGGGCGCGGCCGCGATGCGACGCGAGCTCGCGCGCCACGGTCGAAACCAGCGGCAGCGTCGCGCGCCCGCCGCCGTGCAGCTCGGCATCGAGCTCGGCGAGCCATCGGAGAATCGCGGCAGGCGGCAGCGGCACGCGGTGATCGGCCATGGCGCCCGCGAGCGTGGTCGCGGTCTCCACGGCGTAGAGGCGATTCATCGGGCGTTCCCGGGACGGCCTTCTCCTCGCGACGAACTCGCGCGCGTAGCGCAGGTGCCCGGGACCCTCGCCGAGGAAGTCGGCATCGAGCGAGAGCACGACGTCGGCCTCGCCGAAGCGGTAGATGGGCTCCACCGGCCGGCCGAACGCGAGGCGCGCCCCTTCGAGGGAGTTGTCGCGATGCAGCGGCTCCCATTGATGCCAGCGCGCGGCGGGGAAGCGTTCGAGCAACGCATCGCGCTGCGCGGCGAGCGTGGGCGAGGCGCTGTAGCCGCAGAGGATGCGCAGCCCCTCGCCGCGGCGCGGCTCGAGCCTCGCGAGGGCATCGTGCCATTCGGACTCGAGCTCCCCGCGCGGGACGATCGCGCCCCCGCGGCGGATCGCGCGCGAGCGGTCGGGATCCCAGAGCTGCAGCACCGACGCCTGCGCGTAGATGTCCGTCGCGCCCAGGCTCGCGGGATGCGCCGGATTGCCCTCGATCTTCGTGGGCCGCCCCATGTTGCTCTCGGCGAGGACGCCCGTGCCATAGCCGCCGAGCGTCATCGTCGTCGCGAAGAACGACGGGATGCCGGGCGGCGGAGACACGGGATGCACGTAGGGCACGATCTCCTCGACCGGCCCCTGGCAGCCCGCTCCCGCGAGCGCCGCGGCGGCGGCCGCCAGCTTCAGGAACTCGCGGCGTCCGGGCGAGAACGGAAGCCTCGCCGCCGCATGGCGCGCGGCCTCGAGATCCTCGAGGGAACGCCAAAGATGAATCGGCTCGGGCATCTCGCTTCCCTCAGCGGTGGCAGGTGGAGCAGTCGGTCATGCGTCGCTTCGACAGCAGCTTCGTGTCCGGCGCGCCGTAGCGCGCGCGAATCTCGCTCGTGGGCCGCATGTCGAACTCGTATTCGGCTTTGCGCAGGTGCGGCTGCGGATCGCGATGGCAGGCGAGGCACCACTGCATCTCGAGCGGCGCCACCCGGCGCATGAGCGGCATGCGGTCCACGCGCCCATGGCATTCCACGCAGCCCACGC
>DASUXK010000230.1:0-7833 GCA_036377935.1 Usitatibacter sp. | reverse complement strand
CGTAGCCGTAGAGGATCGTGGGCGTCGACCCGTCGCGCTTCGCGTCGGCGCGCAGGACCGCGAAATACGGCACCTTCGTGCCGTCCTTCGAGGTCGCTTCGTACTGCTCGACGGTGAGCCCCTTCGCGTCGAAGAACGCGGGCAGCGATTTCAATTTCTCGCGATCGCCGCCCTTCGCGTGCTCGAGGTAAAGCGTGGTCGGCTCGACGAAGCTCGTGACCGTGAGCCAGTAATCGTCGCTCGTGTCGCGATCGTAAGGGGCGACGCCGACGGAGGAGTTGGGCGGGACGGGGATGTCGCGCGAGGGCCATCGACCCTCGCTACTCGGCGTCAGCTCGACCACCCGGCTCTTCACGTTATCGAGGATATCCAGCAGCACCGTGTGCCGCGTCGCGGTGTAGCCCTGCAGCGAGACGCGCTCCGAGGGCGTGAAGATCGACTGGAAATCGCGCGCGCCGGAAAGGAAGCGGTCCAGCCCGATCGCGATGAGCGAGCCCGCGGGGAACTCGCGGTCGGCGGGCTTCCACGCCGAGCGCAGGCGCACGAAGAGCCAGCCCATCGCCACCGAGGAATCGGCGTCGCGCGGCTTCTCGAGGCGGATCCACTTGTCGTCCTCGCGCAGGAAGTCCTCGCCCTCGTAGAAGGTGATGCTGCGGCGCAGGCCCTGGTAGGTGCGGCCCGGCTCGTGCACGACCCACGCGCTCGAGCCCACGTCGCTCGCCTCGCCCTCGAACACGGTCTTCGCCGCGGCGAGCGGCGTGCCGCGCTTCCAGGCCTTCACGATGCGCGGATAGCCCGAGCGCGTCATGCTGCCCGGACCGTAGTCGCGCGAGATGTAGATCGTGTCGCGGTCGATCCACGCGACGTCCTGCTTGGACTCGGGGGAGGAGAACCCGTCCTTCACCCAGCGCTTGTCGAGGGCGTCGTACTCGCGCACCTCGATGGCATCCGCGCCTCCGCGCGAAAGCTCCACCAGGCAGTGGCGATATTCGGGAGCGAGGCACGTCACGCCCTTCCACACCCATTTCACGCCCTCGGCAGCCGAGAGCCGGTCGAGATCCACCAGCACTTCCCATGCAGGGGCGGGCTT
This sequence comes from Usitatibacter sp., assembly GCA_036377935.1. Taxonomy (GTDB): domain Bacteria; phylum Pseudomonadota; class Gammaproteobacteria; order Burkholderiales; family Usitatibacteraceae; genus Usitatibacter. The sequence goes on along the minus strand of DASUXK010000230.1, from coordinate 6,743 downwards.
GCGGTACTCCTCGAGCGTGGTGCGGCGCCAGACGCCGCGCGGCGCGTTCTCGTCCTGCCAGAAGTTGTAGAGCCACCGGCCGCGCTTGGCGACGTAGGGAATGCGGCTGCGGGAGTTGTAGATCGCGAGCAGCCGCTCGTGGATCGCCTGGAACTCGGGCCTCGACTCGATCTCGCCCTGGCTCTCGGCGTCCTGCGCCTTCACCCACTCGAGCGCCTTCGCGCCCTCCACGTCCTCGAGCCAGAGGTACGGGTCGTCGGACGGGGCCGCGGGCGCGGCCTGGGAAACGTTCACCGACATCGAGGCCACCGCGATCGCGAGCGCAGCCGCGCGCCTCACGGCCGCATCTTCTCCTCGTCGGGCGCCTTGTCGAGCTCGAATTCCTTGTGCAGGACGCGCACGGCGAGCTCCATGTACTTCTCGTCGACCACGACCGAGGTCTTGATCTCCGAGGTGGAGATCATCTGGATGTTGATGCCTTCGCGCGCGAGGCAGCCGAACATGCGCGAGGCGATGCCGGCGTGGGTGCGCATGCCGATGCCCACCAGCGAGACCTTCGCGATCCGGTCGTCGCCCACGATGCCCTTCGCCTTGATCTCGCCCTTCACCTTGCCCTCGAGGATCCGCATCGCGTGCTTGTACTCGTTGCGGTGCACCGTGAACGAGAAGTCGGTCATGCCCTCGGTGGACGCGTTCTGGATGATCATGTCCACGTCGATGTTGGCCTCGGCGATCGGGCCCAGGATCGCGAAGGCGATGCCCGGCCGGTCGGGGACGCCCAGCACGGTGATCTTGGCTTCGTCGCGGTTGAACGCGATGCCGGAGATGATGGCCTGTTCCATGTCCTCTTCCTCGAACGTGATGAGGGTGCCCATGTCCGTCGAGTTCACGTCGGTGAACGAGGACAGCACCCGGAGCTTCACCTTGTACTTGCCCGCGAATTCCACGGAGCGGATCTGCAGCACCTTGGAGCCGAGCGAGGCGAGCTCGAGCATCTCCTCGAAGGTGATCGTGTCCAGGCGGCGCGCCTCGGGCACGATGCGCGGATCGGTCGTGTAGACGCCGTCCACGTCGGTGTAGATCTGGCACTCGTCGGCCTTGAGCGCCGCGGCGAGCGCGACGCCCGTGGTATCCGAGCCGCCGCGCCCGAGCGTGGTGATGTTGCCGTTCACGTCGATGCCCTGGAAGCCCGCCACGACGACGACGTTGCCGTCGGCGAGGTCGCGCCGGACGTTGTGCTCCTCGATCGCGAGGATGCGCGCCTTCGAATAGGCGTCGTCGGTGCGGATCGGCACCTGGAAGCCGGTGTAGCTCTTCGCCTTGAGCCCCAGCTTGTGCAGCGCGATCGACAGCAGCCCGATCGAGACCTGCTCGCCGGTGGAGGCGATCACGTCGAGCTCGCGTGGGTGCGCGTCGGGATTGACCTCCTTCGCGAGCCCGAGGAGGCGGTTGGTCTCGCCCGACATCGCGGAAACCACGACGACGAGCTGGTGGCCCTCGTTCACGAAGCGCTGGACCCGGCGCGCGACCTCGCGGATGCGCTCGGGGCTGCCCATGGAGGTGCCGCCGTACTTCTGGACGATCAGGGACACGGGGGGAAAACCGGCAGGCAAAAGGGGCCATTTTAGCCTGCCAATTCGTCTATAGTGGGGGCGACCATCGCCGGGCCTTTCCATGAAGAGTCCGCTGCGCCCCCCGTCCCTCGCCTTGCGCACCTTCCTCGCGGGAGTCGCCGTGAGCGCGCTCGCGGGCGCATGGACGGCATCCGCGGGATTCGCCGCCGCGGCCGGATGGATCGTCCTCTCAACGGGTTGCGCGCTTTCCCTCGCCGGTGCGGCGGCGGTGTATGCGGGCGCCCGCTTACGCGCGGATCGCGCCGCGACCGATGCGCTCGCCGAGCGCCTCGCCTTCGCCGAGCGCGTGATCGACGCGATCCCGAGCCCGGTCTTCTTCAAGGATGCGCAGGGCCGCTACCTCGGCTGCAATCGCGCCTTCGAGGACTACATCGGCATCCCGCGCACGAACCTCATCGGCAAGACGGTGGACCACGTCGCGGATCCGGATTTCGCCGATGCGGCCTCGAGCGCCGATGCCGCGCTCATGGAGAGCGGCGGCGTGGCGGCCTACGAGACGTCGTTCGCGCACGCGCGCGACGGCACGCGCCACGAGGTGCTGGTGAACAAGTCCACGTTCGCCGGTCCGTCGGGCGGGGCCGCGGGCGTGGTGGGCGTGCTCGTCGACATCACCGAGCGCAAGGCGCTCGAAGCGCAGACGCACGAGAGCCACGAGAGGCTGCGCGCGGTGATCCACGCCTCGCCGCTGGCCATCGTCGCGCGCGACCTCGACGGGCTGATCCGCATGTGGAACCCGGCGGCGGAGCGGCTCTTCGGATGGAGCGAGGCCGAGGTGCTCGAGACCAACACCTCGATCACGCCCCAGCGGCTGCGCGCCGACGCGCGCGAGCTGCGCCGGCGCGCCGAGTCCGGCGAGACGCTGTGGCTCGAGGAGACGCGGCGCCTGCGCCGCGACGGGCGCGAGATCGACGTCTCGCTTTCGGTCGCGCCGATCTACGGGGCCGAGGGCGTCGTGATCGGCACGATGATGACGCTCGCCGACATCTCGCGGCGCAAGATCGCCGAGCAGGCGCTGCGCGAGAGCGAGGAGCAGCTTCGCCTCGCGATGGACGCGGCGCAGATGGGCATCTGGTATTGGGAGTGCGAGTCGGACCGGTTCCTGCATTCGGAAGGCCTGAGCGTGCTCTTCGGCGGCCGCGCGAGCGATCCCATGAGCCATTACCGCGTCTTCCAGCAGCGCCTGCATCCCGAGGATCGCGACCTCCTCGAGGCGACCCTGCGCCACGCGATCCGCCGCGGCACCGATTTCCAGGTCGACTACCGCGTCGTGTGGGGCGACGGCTCGACGCACTGGCTCACGAACCGCGGGCAGATCCATCGCGGGCCCGACGGGCGGGCGCAGCGCGTGATCGGCGTGGCGATGGACATCACCGACCGCAAGCTCGCCGAGCAGCGCATCGCGCACATGGCGCACCACGACGCGCTCACGGGATTGCCCAACCGCGTGCTGCTGCGCGACCGCATCCAGCAGGCGATCGCGCACGCGCACCGCGACGGCAGCCAGCTCGCCGTGCTCTTCCTCGACCTCGACCGCTTCAAGACCATCAACGATTCGCTCGGACACCAGCTCGGCGACCGGCTGTTGCAGTCGGTGGCGAGCCGCATCCTCGTGTGCGTGCGCGAGGGCGATACGGTCGCGCGCGTGGGCGGAGACGAGTTCGTGATCGTGATCCCGGGAATCTCGTCGGCGGCCGACGCTTCCGCCGTGGGCGCCAAGATCCTCGAGGTGCTCGCGAGCGCCTTCCACCTGAACGGCAGCGAGCTGCACGTCTCGGGCTCCATCGGCGTGAGCCTCTATCCCACCGACGGCGCGGACGCCGAGACGCTGATGCGCAACGCCGATACCGCGATGTATCACGCGAAGGACTCGGGGCGCGGCAAGCTCCAGTTCTTCACGCAGCACATGAACGTCGCGGCGCAGCAGCGGCTCACGCTCGAGACCTCGCTGCGCCGCGGCCTGGAGACGCGCGAGTTCGAGCTGCACTACCAGCCGCTCTTCGACCTGCGCGACCGCTCGGTGAGCGGCTTCGAGGCGCTGCTGCGCTGGCGCGGGCCCGAGGGCCTGCTGGTGCCGCCCTCCGAGTTCATCCCCGCCGCGGAGGAATCGGGCCTCATCGTGCCGATCGGCGACTGGGTGCTGCGCGAGGCGCTCGCGCAGGCGAAGTCGTGGCAGGCCGCGGGACGGCCGGTGATGCTCTCGGTGAACGTCTCGGCGCACCAGCTCGCGCGGCCGAGCTTCGTCGATCGCCTGCGCCACCTCCTCGAGGAGACCGGCCTCGACGCCGGCCTCCTGGAGCTGGAGGTCACCGAGGGCGTGATCGTCGAGGGCGCGGGCGAGGCGCGCGAGGCGCTCGACCAGGTCGCGGCGCTCGGCGTGGGCATCGCGATCGACGACTTCGGCACCGGCTACTCTGGGCTCGCGTACCTGAAGCGCCTGCCCATCGACACGGTGAAGATCGACCAGTCCTTCGTGCACGACATCACCATCGATCCCGACGATGCGGCGATCGTCACGGCGATCGTCGCGATGGCCGCGAGCCTGGGCGTGGACGTGGTCGCCGAGGGCGTGGAGACCGAGGCGCAGCTCGAGGCTTTGCGCCGCCTCGAATGCCATCGCGCGCAGGGCTTCCTCCTCGCCCGCCCCATGGACGCCGCCTCCGCCGCGCGCCTCGTGCGCCCCGCCCTCGAGCCCGCCTGAAAAAACCGGGGACAGACCCCATTTTCCAAAGCGCAAAACATCCACGAGGGAAATTTCGCGCTTTGGAAAATGGGGTCTGTCCCCGGTTTTCTATCCGCCGGGAGTGGCGAGGCGCTTCAGGTCCTCGGCGAACGCGCTCTTCGCCTGCGTGCGGCGCAGGGTCTCGACGAAGCGCACCTTCACCTCGTCGTTGCCGGGCCACACGGTCTCGAGCCACGCGTAGCCCGCGTTGCCGTGGCCGGTGTAGGTGTAGCGGTTGATCTCCGCGGAGACCGCGGCCAGCACGCCGGCGCCGAAATAGTCGTCCCAATCGAGCTTCTCGCCGGAGCGGTGCGACTTGATCGCCGCGAGCTTCGCCTTCACCGCCTGCGTGCGCTCCTGGCGCCGCAGCGTCGTGTACTCGCCGCAGCGCTCGCGCAGCCAGAGGTTGGAGGTGGCCGCGGGAAGCTGGCACACGGGCGGCGGCATGCCGGGCAGGCGCGAGCGCATGAGGTCGCTCGCGAGCTCGAAGCCGCCCCGGCCCAGCTCGAGGACCACCATCGGGAAGTAGGAATTCGCGTAAGGCGCGAAGGCGCTCGCCGAGGAGTCGTCGGCCGAGATCATGATCGGCTGCCTGCGGCCCTCCACGTCGATGAAGTCGCCCCCGCCCATCGCGCCCGCCTCGTACACGGCGAGCCGGCGCACGGAGGGCTTGAGCCGGTAGACGTAATGCGTGGTGCAGCAATTGCCCTTGCCCGTGAAGGCCGAGACATGCAGGTCCGGATGGCCGTCGCCGTCGAGATCGCGGCCGATGGCTCGGATCGTCCATCGCGCGCCCGGCGCTTCCTTCGCGCCGAGCTCGAGCACGGGCTTGCCCTGCCGCAGGACGACGACGCGCTCGTCGGCGCCGTCCTTCGCATGCGCGACCACCGCTTCGTATTCCTGGAACGACTTGGTATCCGACCCCTCCAACCCCTGCGATGCGAGCCACGAGGCCGCATCCTGCGCGCCCGCTCCCGTCGCCAACGCGAGGCCCATGAACACCGCGAGCCCCATTCGCCACCCGTGCATTTGCATTCCTCCGCCGCCGTGCGCGAAATTTTCTCGCTAACTTACCACGCAGCCGGAACCGGGGTTGCGCGGATCGGGAGCCCGTTGACGCGCATCGGCGAAAGACCGGACACTTCGGTGTCCATCCTGCATTGGGTCCCGATGAAATCGCTGCTCGCATTCCTGCTCGCCCTCGTGGTGCTCCCTTGTCGTGCAACGACGACGACGCCGGATTTCTCCGACCTCTGGTTCAATCCCGACGAATTCGGTTGGGGCATGAACGTGATTCAGCAGGACCAGATCCTGTTCATCACCATGTTCGTCTACGGCTCGGGCGGGACGCCGACCTGGTTCGTCGCTTCGAAGGTGGATTACACCGGCACGAGCGGTCCGTCGACCACCTTCGAGGGACCGCTCTACCGCACTGCCGGCGGCGCAATCTACAGCGCACCGAATTTCGACCCCCACGCCGTGAGCAACACGCCGGTCGGCACGATCACCTTCAGCGCCTTCGGCAGCAACGCGGCCACCGTCACCTACACGGTGGATGGCGCGAGCGTCACCAAGAACGTGCAGCGCCAGACCTGGAGGGCGGAGAACATCTCGGGCGATTACGTCGGCGCCTCGACGGGCACCTGGAACGGCTGCGGCGCGCGCACCGGCTACCAGGAGTACCGGGGTGCGTACTCCGTTCGCTACAACCCGCCGAACGTGCAGATCATCGAGACCACCAACGACTTCACGTGCAACTACACCGGCACGTACGAGCAGACGGGGCGCATGGGCACGATCTCGGGCAACGTCTCGTGCACCGACAACGTGAACGTTCCCTTCCTCGCGAGCGACGTCCAGGTGAGCCCGCTCGCCATCGCGATGCGCATGACGATCAGCCAGCCGGGCGCGTGCGTGTTCGGGGGCCGGATGGGCGGCATGCGCCGCGCGCCGTGAACGCGTCGGCAGCGGCCGCCTAGGCCGACGCGCGCGGCGGCACGACGAGGGCGACCGGCGGAAGGCGACCGGCGACGTCCTCCCATTCGCCATGCAGGGAGATCTCGAGCGGCCAGCGGTAGAGGCCGGGAAGCGTGTCCCGGCGCAGCTCGAATCGATAGCTCAGGCGATACACCGAGCGGCGTTGCCGCTCCAGCGGGCGCAGGTACGCGCCGCCCTCGCCATTCACCTCGACCACGCTCGGAAAGCCGTAGACGCGCGCCGCGCCGAACCACGCCGCGTTCGGGCGGAAGGCCACGCGGCAACGCGAGTTGCTGCGCACCTCGACCTGCGAGGCGCATTCGACGTCGACGAATCCGCGCGTGACGTCGTCCTCGCCGATGCTCACCTGGGGCGCCTGCGCCAGGACCCGGATCTTCGCCATCGGCACGATC
>DASUXK010000229.1:0-4785 GCA_036377935.1 Usitatibacter sp. | reverse complement strand
GCGCCGACGCGCTTCGTCGGCGGCCTCCGACGCTCGCGAGCGCCGGAGGCCGGCAGAGCGCGCTCGGCGCCCCGCTTAATCTGGCTGACGGGATCTTCAAACGAGGAGGCGTCCATGTGGACCCGACGCGTGCTGCTCGCGACGCTGGTCGCAGCGGCCGCCATGACCCTGCCGCGGCACTCGGCCCCGACGTGGGGCACCGCGTTCGCGGCGCCCAACATGACGGTGAGCTCGCTGCGCTGAGCGCGGAAGCCTTTCCGGCATCCGGAGCATTGCGAACGCCGGCGCGGCGTGCCGCCGCCGGCGTGGCGCGCGATTCACTTTTTCCGCGATTCAGGCGATGATGTCCGCTTCATGCGGCTCATCACTTATGCATCAGGCCCCGCCGGCGCGCCGCGCATCGGCGTGAGGGTGGGACACCGGGTCCTCGACATCGAATCCGCTTCCCGAGTCGACGGGGAGCCGCTTCCCGCCTCGATGAAGGCGCTGCTGCGCGAAGGCCGCGGCGCGCTCTCGCGAGTGCAGGCGCTGGCGCGCAAGGCGCAGACCAACGCCGGCCGGCTCTCCTCGGCGCTCGTGGAGGAGCGCGCGATCCGGTTCCTCCCGCCCGTCCCCGATCCCGACAAGTTCCTCTGCGTGGGAAAGAACTATCGCGCCCACCTCGAGGAGCTCAAGAAGAACGACCTCATCAAGGAGATGCCCGAGGAGGTCACGGGATTCGTGAAGCTCAACTCCTGCCTCGTCGGGCACGACGCGAAGGTCGCGATCCCCGCGGCGGTGAAGCACCTGGACTACGAGCCCGAGCTCGTGTTCGTGATCGGCCGGCGCGCGCTCGGCGTGAAGGGCGACGACGCGATGGATTACGCGGTGGGCGTCACGATCCTCAACGACCTCACCGACCGCGACATGCAGAAGCGCGAGGTGGCCTCGGGCTCGCGCTTCTGGACCTCGAAGAACGCGCCGGGCTTCGGGCCGCTCGGCCCCGAGATCGTCACGATGGACGAGATCGGCGATCCCTACGACCTCTGGCTCACCTGCTCGGTGAACGGCGAGGAGCGCATGCGCGTGAACACGCGCGACCAGATCTGGAGGCTGCCCGCGATCCTGGAGCATTTCTCGCGCACGATGCCCATCGAGCCGGGCGACATGTTCTCCACCGGCGCGCCCGGCGGCGTCGCCGTCGGCAAGCCGAACGCCAAGGACCTCTACCTCAAGCCCGGCGACGTGGTCGAGTGCGCCATCGCCGGCATCACCACGCTGCGCACCCTGATCGTCGCCCCCTCGGCCGACGCGTGAACCGATGAAGAAATTCCTCCGTCTCGCTCCGCGCTTCCTCCTCCTCTTCGCCGCGTGCGCGCTCCCGACGGCGCTGCTCGCGCAGGATTTCCCGTCGCGGCCGGTGCACATCCTGGTGCCGTTCCCGCCGGGCGGCGGCACCGACGCGCTCGCGCGCATCATGGGCCCGTACCTCACGAAGATCTGGAACCAGCCGGTCGTCATCGAGAACAAGCCGGGGGCGAGCGGGCACATCGGCGCCGCGTCCGTCGCCGCCTCGCCCGCGGATGGGTACATGCTGCTCATGAGCTCCACCGCGTCGCTCACGCCGAAGAACGTCGGCCAGTTCGCGCCGATCAGCCTCGTCTCGGCCTCGCCGTACGTCGTGGTGGTGAATCCGAAGGTGCCGGCGAAGAGCATCCGCGAGCTGGTGGACTACGCGAAGAAGAACCCGGGCAAGCTCTCGTTCGGCTCGTCCGGCACGGGCGCCGCCTCGCACCTCGCGGGCGAGCTCTTCAAGTCGATGGCGGGCGTGGAGATGCTGCACGTGCCTTACAAGGGCACGGGCCAGGCGGTGAAGGATCTCCTCGGCGGGCAGATCGACGTGATGTTCGCGCCGGGCGAGACGGTGATGTCGCAGGTGAAGGCGGGACGGCTGCGGGCGCTCGCGGTGACGAGCGCGAAGCGCGCGACCGCCATTCCCGACCTGCCCACGGTCGCCGAAGCGGGCGTGCCGGGCTACGAGGCCATCGGCTGGTTCGGGCTCCTCGCGCCCGTCGCCACGCCGCGGGCGATCGTCGAGAAGATCTCCCGCGATGCGAACGCGGTGCTCGCCGATCCCGACGTGCGCCAGAAGATGCTCGCCCTCGGCGCGGAGCCCTCGGGCGACACGCCGCAGGAGTTCGGGCGCTTCATCCTCGCGGACCAGGCGAAGTGGTCGAAGCTCATGCGCGAGCGCGGCATCGTCGTGGAGTATTAGCGCGCGGGTGTCAGCAGCGGCCGACCGGAGAATCCGCGAGCCGCTGGCATCTTCCGGAAGCGCCGGGCGGTAACGTGTCCTTGTATCTCCTGTCACGTGCGAGGACACGATGCGTCCCATCCAGCGGGTCATCCATGCAGGCTTCGCGACCGCCGCGATCGCGAGCGCGTCCGTGCCGGCGGTCGCCTGGACTGTCTGGCCGGATGTCGACTTCGGGTGGTATGCGAACGTCGGGCGGGTGCCCGCCGCCGCGATGCCGGCCCCGCAGCCCGTTTCGCGCGAAGGCTGGATCTGGTCGCCGGGCCACTGGACGAACCTCGCCACGCGCGATCGCTGGATCGCGGGCCACTGGGTGAAGGACGAGTACGTGGAGCAACAGCGCCAGCTCGCGAACGCCGACTCCTCGTCCGTTCTCGCGGCTCGCGACGGGCGCCGCGCCTCGCCGGGCCGCACGAGATAGCGCCACCGTTTTCCTGACCTGCTCTTGGCCGGCCGGAGAGATCCCGCCGGCATTTTTTTCGTCGGCGGCGGGGAAGGCCTGGGTTGGAGATTCGAGCGCGTGATGTCGAGCGGCGCCTCCGGAGTCCGCTCCGATCTGCCCGTGATGTCGAGCGGCGCCTTCGGGGTCCGCTCCGATCTGCTCGTGATGTTGAGCGGCGCCTTCGGCGTCCGCTCCAACATCGTTCCCGCTGATCACCGTAAGCCGCGGTGTCCCCCGATTTGGTATCCTTGCAGGCTGCCTCTCCGCATCACCTCGCAGGAAATCCATGGCCCAGTACGTCTACACGATGATCCGCGTGGGGAAGACCGTTCCCCCGAAGCGGCAGATCCTCAAGAACATCTCGCTCTCGTTCTATCCCGGGGCGAAGATCGGCTTGCTGGGGCTCAACGGCGCGGGCAAGTCGACGCTGCTCAAGATCATGGCGGGCCTCGATACGGATTACGAGGGCGACGCGACGCCCATGCCGGGCATTCGCATCGGGTACCTTCCGCAGGAGCCGCAGCTCACGCCGGGCCACACGGTGCGCGAGGCGGTGGAGGAGGGCCTGGGCGAGGTGATCTCGGCGAAGCGCCGCCTCGACGAGGTCTACGCGGCGTACGCGGAGCCCGATGCGGATCTGGACAAGCTCGCCGCGGAGCAGGAGAAGCTCGAGAAGATCCTCGCCTCGGCCGACTCGTCCACGCTCGAGACGCAGCTCGAGATCGCCGCCGACGCGCTGCGCCTGCCGCCGTGGGATGCGAAGGTCGACGTGCTCTCCGGCGGCGAGAAGCGCCGCGTGGCGCTGTGCCGGCTGCTCCTCTCGAAGCCCGACATGCTGCTTCTCGACGAGCCCACGAACCACCTCGATGCCGAGAGCGTCGAGTGGCTCGAGCAGTTCCTCGCGCGCTTCCCCGGCACGGTGGTCGCGGTGACGCACGACCGCTACTTCCTCGACAACGCCGCCGAGTGGATCCTCGAGCTCGACCGGGGGTCGGGCATTCCGTACCAGGGCAACTACTCGGAGTGGCTCGAGCAGAAGCGCGAGCGCCTGCAGCGCGAGGAATCGAGCGAGACCGCGCGCCAGAAGGCGATCAAGAAGGAGCTGGAGTGGGTGCGCCGCAACGCCAAGGGCCAGCAGACGAAGAACACGGCGCGCCTGAAGCGCTTCGAGGAGCTGAACTCCTACGAGTACCAGAAGCGCAACGAGACGGCCGAGATCTTCATTCCCGTCGCCGAGCGCCTCGGCAACGACGTGATCGAGTTCAAGAACGTCTCGAAGGGCTACGGCGACCGGCTGCTGATCGACGATCTCTCCTTCAACGTTCCGCCCGGCGCGATCGTCGGCATCATCGGCCCGAACGGCGCGGGCAAGTCCACGCTCTTCCGCATGATCACCGGCAAGGAGAAGCCGGACTCGGGCGAGGTGAAGATCGGGCACACGGTGCAGCTCTCGTTCGTCGACCAGACGCGCAAACTCCCCGACAAGAAGAACGTGTGGGAGGCAGTCTCCGACGGCCAGGACATCCTCACCGTGGGCAAGTTCGAGATCCAGTCGCGCGCCTACCTCGGCCGCTTCAACTTCAAGGGGCAGGACCAGCAGAAGCTGGTCGGCAACCTCTCGGGGGGCGAGCGCGGCCGGCTGCATCTCGCGAAGACGCTCCTCGCGGGCGGCAACGTGCTGCTCCTCGACGAGCCGTCCAACGACCTCGACGTCGAGACGCTGCGCGCCCTCGAGGACGCGCTGCAGGAGTTCGCGGGCGCCGTGCTCGTGATCTCCCACGACCGCTGGTTCCTGGACCGCGTCGCCACCCACATCCTCGCCGCCGAGGGCGACTCGCAGTGGTACTTCTACCAGGGCAACTACCGCGAGTACGAAGAGGACAAGCTGGAACGCCTCGGCGAAGAGGCGGCGCAGCCGCACCGCCTGCGCTTCAAGCCGTTGAAGTAGAAAAAGGGGTCAGGTTAATTTTTCTATCTGTCCCCTTATTCTGCGCCGTGCGAAAAAAGGGACAGGTAGAAAAATTAACCTGACCCCTTTTACGCCTTTTAC
>DASUXK010000228.1:0-11016 GCA_036377935.1 Usitatibacter sp. | reverse complement strand
TAGGCAACTCCATGCCAAATTTGCTGCGGTTCTGGAAACTCTTATGCTGCTAATATTGATTCATCCGTCATTCCTGCCGAAGCAATTCGCTAAATAATGGCTGATCACCAAATTATCGACGAGCGGGATCGGCGCATCCTCGCCGAACTGCAGAAGTCCGGCCGCATGACCAACGTTCAGCTGGCCGGCCGCTGCCACCTGAGCCCGGCCGCCTGCCTCGCGCGGGTGCGACGCCTCGAGCGAGAGGGCATCATCTCCGGCTACCGCGCGGTTCTCGACGCCGCGCGCCTCGCGGGTTCCCTCGTGGCGTTCGTCGAGATCAAGCTCGACCGCACAACGCCCGATGCATTCGACCGCTTCGCGCGCGCCGTGGCCGGCGTGGCCGAAGTATCGGAGTGCCACATGGTGGCGGGCGGCTTCGACTACCTCCTCAAGGTGCGCGTCGCCGACATGACGGCGTATCGCGAGCTGCTCACCAAGCTGCTCGTGGACCTGCCCGGCGTTCGCGAGACGCACACGTACGCGGTGATCGAGGAGGTGAAGAACGATCCGAGCGTACCGCTCGCGCCTGCGCCACGGTCGCAGAACGGCAGGCGACCGCGTCGCCAACGGCGCTGACCCGAGGGCCGGCGCATCGGTGGGCGCGACGCTTCTTCAGCGCGCGGTTCGCCGTCTCGCCTGCGCTCGCGCCCATGCCCGCACGGTCGACACGAATCGTTCCAGCGCGGGAGCCTCGCGCCCGGGGATCCATGCGGCGCTGATCGGGATCGGGGCGGCGACTCCGGCGAGCGGCTTCACGACGGCGCCCTTGCGGCGGATCACGCGCGCGCAATCGGAGTAGATCGACACCCCGACGCCGGCCGCGACCAGGCCGAAGATGCCGCTGCTGGTGGACGCCTCCTGGACGATCTCGGGAAAGTATCCGGCCCCATGGCAGAGCTCGAACACGAGCGGACGGAAGGAAGCGAACGCGTCCTCGGAGCCCATGACGAACCGCTCTGCGCGAAGGTCCTCCAGCGAGACGGCCGGCCGCCGGGCCAGTCGATGCCCTTCCGGCAGCAGCGCGACGAAGCGTTGGCGCTCGACGACCGTGTTCTCGGCCGAGCGGGCGCGCAGCTCTCCGAGGATGAATCCCGCATCGATGCGCCCCTGCAGGAGCGCCTCCTTCTGGACCATCGTCGGCATGTACTCGAGCGACACGGACACGCCCGGCGACTCCTCCCGGAACGCGCGCAGGATCTCAGGCAGCGAGCCGTTGATGGCGAAGTCCATGTAGCCCACGCGCAACCTGCCTTCGCGGCCTTCGGCGGCACGACGCGCGGCGTGCGAGGCGAGGTCCAGATGGCCGAAGGCGAGGCGGCATTCGGCGGCGAACGCCTTGCCGGCCTCGGTGAGTCGCACGCGCCGGGTCGATCGCTCCAGCAGGGACGTCCCCACGGCATCTTCCAGGCTCGCGACCAGGCGGCTCACCGCCGATTGGCTGGTGAAGAGGGCCTGTGCGGCCCGGCCGAAGTGCAGATGCTCGGCTACGGCGAGGAAAGCACGCAGTTGGCGAAGGTCGAAGCGCGCCGGCGACTCGAAGCCGGGGGAGCCGGCCGGGGTTTGGCGGGATTGATTCATTTGGATTCAGCATCAATGATGCACCGATCGATATCAAGCGGGGTTCCGGCCGCTCCTAGAATGGGGCAGGCGCATTCGCCATCGAAAGAGGACCAACTCCATGGACAAGCTGCAAGCGGCGCTCGAGGCCGCGTTCGAAGAAGCGACCCGGCGCTACCGGGCTCGCGGTTTCCAGCGTCGGCTGGGTTTCGGCACGAAGCCCGCCCTCGTGAGCGTGGACCTGGCCAATGCCTGGACGCGACCCGGCAACCCGTTCACCTGCGAGGGGATGGACGAGCAGGTCATCCCTGCCATGCAAACGCTGCTCGCCGCGTTCCGGCGAAACCGCTTCCCGGTCGTGCACGTGACCACGTGCTATCAGATCACCGACCGCGCGAACCCGTTCACGGACATGGGATTGTGGCACCACAAGGTGCCGATCGAAGCGGTGGCCGAGAACGATTCGCACCTGTGGGAAATCGACTCGCGGATCGCGCCGGTCGCGGGAGAGCAGGTACTCGTGAAGAAGCGCGCCAGCGCCTTTCACGGCACCTACCTCGCGGGTTATCTTCGAGCGGCGGGCGTGGACACGATCCTGGTCACCGGCGTCACCGCTTCCGCATGCGTGCGCGCGACGATCTGCGATGGCATCGCCGACGGCTTCCGGACCATCGCCGTGCGAGAGGCGATTGGCGATCGCATACCGGGCGCGGTGCTTTGGAACCTGTTCGACATCGACGCGAAGTTCGGGGACGTGGAACCGGTCGACGCGTGCGTCGAATATCTGGACAAGATCGGCAAGCTCGCGGAGGCGAAAGCCCTCGCTTGAAAACCGGAAGGGGGTGAAGTCCCGCGGGGGATTGCGAACCCGGTAGGGGCGATGGTTCGTCCCATCGGCGCAGCGCCCCGCGTCTGTACGATTCCGCACATACGGCGGGCGTCGGTTCGAGTAGCTTTCGCAAGTGAGAAGCGACATCCCGATCGCCCCGCCGCTTCGCGCGGAGCTATTCAGCGCCGAGCGCATGGAGCGGCATGGTCCCGTGCTCGCGGCGAGTCACGCCCTGCTCGCGGCGCGCGTACCCGATCGGCTGCTCGCGAGGCTCTCCGACAACCAGGAGGCCCTCCTCGACGCCGGCGCAAGGCTCAAGTCCGCCCTCGAGGAGAACCAGCGCCTCGCTCCGGCCGCCGAGTGGCTGCTGGACAACTTCTACCTCGTCGAGGAGCAGGTCCGCACCGCCCGGCGCCACCTCCCCAAGGCCTACAGCCGCGAGCTGCCGCGGCTCGCGAGCGGTCCTTCGGCCGGATTGCCGCGCGCGTACGACATCGCCGCCGAGGCCGTCGCGCACGGCGACGGGCACGTCGATCCCGAAGGCCTGCGGCGCTTCGTCGCCGCCTACCAGACCGTCACGGCCCTGCACATCGGCGAGCTGTGGGCGATTCCCATCATGTTGCGCCTGGCCCTCATCGAGAACCTGCGCCGCGTGACCGGGTACATCGTGGCGGGCACCGTCGCCCGCGAGCATGCGCGGTCGTGGGCCGATCGCATGATGGAGGTGGCCGCACGCGATCCGAAGAGCCTCGTCCTCGTCACGGCGGACATGGCGCGATCCGACCCTCCCATGACGAGCTCCTTCGTGGCCGAGCTCGCCCGCCGGCTGCAGGGACGAAGCACCGCGCTCGCCATGCCGCTCACCTGGATCGAGGAGCGGCTCGCCGAATCCGGCACGACCATCGAGCAGGTAGTCCACTCGGAGACCCAGGAGCAGGCGGCCGACCAGGTTTCCATGAGCAACAGCATCGGCAGCCTGCGCCTCCTCGGCGCGATGGACTGGCGCGAGTTCGTGGAAACGATGAGCGTGGTCGAACGCGAGCTTCGCGCCGACCCCGTCTACGGGTCGATGGAGTTCGCCACACGCGACCAGTATCGCCACGTCGTCGAGCGGGTCGCACGCGCGAGCGACTCGGACGAGGCTCGCGTCGCCCGCGAGGCGGTCCGCCTCGCCGCCGAGGCGCGCCTGCGCGCCCCCGGCGACAGTGTCGAGGAAGCGCGACGATCCCACGTGGGCTTCTATCTGGTCGATGCCGGATTGGCCGACCTCGAGCGCGCGCTGCGAATCCAGGCGACTGCGGGGCAGGTCCTCGGGCGGATCGGTCGAAGGCTCGCCCTGCCGCTGTACGGGGGCGCGATCGCGCTGATCGCGGTGGGTGTCGGCGCGTGGCTCGCCGTCCATGCGCTCGACAGAGGCGCCGGGGAAGCGCTCGCCGTCGCGATCGGCCTGCTCGCCGGGCTGGCCGCGAGCCATCTCGCGGTAGCCCTGGTGAACCGCGTCGCCGCCGCGCTCGCCTCGCCCCGCCCTCTTCCGCGACTGGATTTCTCCGCCGGGATTCCGGCGGGGTCGCGCTCGATCGTCGTCGTTCCCGCGATGCTCGCGAGCGCCTCCGTGATCGAATCCCTCGTGGAAGCGCTGGAGGTGCGCTTCCTCGGCAATCGCGACGCGAACCTGTGCTTCGCGCTCCTCACCGATTATCGCGACGCCGCCCAGGAGACGCTCGCCGAGGACGCGGACCTGGTTCTGCGCGCGCGGACCGGCGTCGAGGAGCTGAACCGCAAGTACGCGTGCGACAGCTTCTTCCTCTTCCACCGGCCGCGCCGATGGAACCCGAGCGAGCGCTGCTGGATGGGATACGAGCGCAAGCGGGGCAAGCAGGCGGAATTGAACGCGCTCCTGCGCGGCGGATCGGCCCATGCGTTCGAGGTGGTGGTCGGGGACCCGCGCTCGCTCGCGGACGTGCGCTACGTGATCACGCTCGACGCGGACACGCAGTTGCCGCGCGGCGCGGCGCGCCAGCTCGCGGGCGCCATGGCGCACCCGTTGAACCGCCCGGTGTTCGACGAGCGCCTGCGGCGCATCACCGCGGGGTACGGCATCCTGCAGCCGCGCATGGCCGTGAGCCTGCCCGGCATCAACCGCTCGCGCTATGCGCGCCTGTGCGCCGCCGAGCCGGGCATCGATCCGTATACCCGCGCCGTGTCCGACGTGTACCAGGACGTGTTCGGCGAAGGCTCCTTCATCGGCAAGGGCATCTACGACATCGACGCGTTCGAGAGCTGCCTCAAGGGACGCTTCCCCGACGACCAGGTGCTCAGCCACGACCTGCTCGAAGGCTGCTACGTGCGCTCGGGGCTCCTGAGCGACGTGCAGCTCTACGAGGAATACCCCGCGCAGTACCGCTCCGACGCGAGCCGGCGCTATCGGTGGATCCGCGGCGACTGGCAGATCGCGCCGTGGCTGCGCGCGCGCGTGCCGGCGGGCGCCGGCGCCCGGGAGCGCAACCCGCTTTCGCTCCTCTCGCAGTGGAAGATCCTCGACAACCTGCGCCGCAGCCTGGTGGCGCCGGCGGCGGTGCTCCTGCTCCTCGCCGGCTGGACGCTCCTCGCGGCGCCGTGGCTGTGGACGTCGGCCATCGTCGCCGTCTACTTCGTTCCCCCCGTGCTGGCGGCTCTCGCACGCCTCGTGCGCAAGCCCGACGAGGCGCCCGCGCGGCGTCACGTGAGGGCGGCGATGCGCACGTTCGCCAGCGACCTCGCGGGCACGGCCTTCGCGCTGGCCTGCCTGCCGTTCGAAGCGTCGTACAGCGCCGATGCCATCGGGCGCACGCTGGTGCGCGTGCTCGTGACGCGCAAGCGCCTGCTCGAATGGACGACGTCGAGCGCGCTCGAAGGCGCCCGCGCGAAGCGCGAAGGCGGCGCCTTCGCCGCGTCGTGGCGGTCGATGTGGATCGGCCCGGCGATCGCGGCCGCGACGGCGACGTACCTCGCGCTCGCGCGGCCCGAGGCGCTGGCGGCCGCCGCGCCGATCCTCCTCCTCTGGCTCGCGTCTCCCGCGCTCGCATGGTGGCTCGGCCGGCCGCGCGCATCCGACGAGCCGGCGCTGGGCGAGGCCGAGCGGGATTTCCTGCGCGCGACGGCACGCCGCACGTGGGGCTTCTTCGAGCGGTACGTGGGCCCCGAGGATCACTGGCTCGTGCCCGACAATTTCCAGCTCGAGCCGGTCGCGGCGCTCGCGCGCAGGACCTCGCCCACGAACATCGGGCTCTCGCTGCTCGCCACGCTCTCGGCCTTCGATTTCGGCTACCTCTCGGTGGGCCGCCTGCTCGAACGCGTCGGGAACACGCTCGCCACGCTCGAGGGCCTCGAGCGGCATCACGGCCACTTCTACAACTGGTACGACACGAGCACCCTGCAGCCGCTCATGCCGCTCTACGTTTCCTCGGTGGACAGCGGCAACCTCGCCGCGCACCTGCTCACCTTGCGCGCGGGGCTGCTCGCGCTGTGCGACGCGCCGATCCTGCCGCCGCGGCTGTGGTCGGGTCTGCGCGATACGGCAAGCCTGGCGGATCGTGCGCTGCTTCCCGCGCTGCCCGGAGCTTCCGCGCCCGCCTCGATCGACGGCACCACGGCGCAGGCGCTGCGCGAGGTCGTACGCCGTGCGCGCACGCACCCCGAAGCGGCGGCCGGAGGCGCGCAAGGCGAGTGGGCCGAAGCGTTGGCGCTCCAGTGCGAGGACATGCTGTCCGAGCTCGAGCGTTTCGCGGGCGGCGCGGTGGGCACGCTGCGCGAGCTGGCGGCCGCTCCGGGCGAATGCGGCCGGGTCGCTGCCGGGCGCATCCGCGAGATCGAGCGCCTCGCGCGCCAATCCGGGTCCCTCGCCGGGATGCGCTACGACTTCCTGTACGACGATGCGCGCAAGCTCCTCGCCATCGGCTACGACGTGGCGGAGCGCAGGCGCGACGCGAGCTTCTACGACCTGCTCGCCTCCGAGGCGCGCTCGACGACGTTCGTGGCGATCGCGCAGGGCGAGCTGCCGCAGGAGAGCTGGTTCGCGCTCGGGCGCGTGCTCACCGGCGCGGGCGGGGAGCCGACGCTGCTCTCGTGGAGCGGCTCGATGTTCGAGTACCTCATGCCGCTCCTGGTCATGCCGTCCTACGAGGACACCTTGCTCGACGGGAGCTGCCGCGCGGCCGTGAGGCGCCAGATCGCGTACGGCGAGGAGCGCGGCGTCCCGTGGGGTATCTCCGAATCCGGCTACTACGCGGTGGACGTGGCGCTCAACTATCGGTACCGGGCGTTCGGCGTGCCGGGGCTCGGCCTCAAGCGCGGCCTGGGCGACGACCTCGTGGTATCGCCTTACGCCTCGGCTTTGGCGCTGATGGTCGCCCCGCGCGCGGCGTGCGCGAACCTGCAGCGCCTCGCGGCGAGCGGCCTCCAGGGCCGGTTCGGCTTCCACGAGGCCATCGACTACACGCCTGGCCGCATGCCCCGCGGCCACGCGAGCGCCGTCGTGCGCTCGTTCATGGCGCATCACCAGGCGATGGTGCTGCTCTCGATCGGCGCCGTCCTGCACGAGCGGCCGATGCAGAAGCGGTTCGCATCGGACCCGCTCGTCCAGGCGACCCTGCTGCTGCTGCAGGAGCAGGTGCCCAAGCCGACGGCGCTCTACTCGCAGACCGCCGGGTCGTTCGAGGCGCGGGTCCGTGCGGGCCCCTCCGAAATGCCGATCCGCGTGCTCGCCGGCCCCGACACCCCGATGCCCGAGGTCCAATTGCTGTCCAACGGGCGCTATCACGTCATGGTGACGAACGCGGGCGGCGGGTACACGCGCTGGAAGGACCTGGCGGTCACGAGATGGCGCGAGGACGCCACGCGCGACGACTGGGGCTCGTTCTGCTACCTGCGCGACATGGACACCGGCGCCTACTGGTCGAGCGCGCACCAGCCCACGCTCGCGCGCGGCGGCGGCTACGAGGCGATCTTTTCCGAGGCGCGGGTGGAATTCCGCCGCGCCGACCACGAGATCGAGACGCACACCGAGATCGTCGTCTCTCCCGAGGACGACATCGACCTGCGCCGCGTGCGCGTGACCAACCGCTCCCGCCGGCCGCGGGAGATCGAGGTGACCAGCTACTCGGAAGTGGTCCTCGCACCGCCCGCGGCCGACGCCTTGCATCCGGCCTTCAGCAACCTCTTCGTGAGCACCGAGATCCTCGATGGAAGCCAGGCGATCGTCTGCACGCGACGGCCCCGGTCGGCCGAAGAGACGGTCCCGTGGATGTTCCACCTCATGGCCGTGCACGGGGTGGAGGCCGCGGACGGGTCCTGCGAGACGGACCGCGCGCGCTTCATCGGCCGCGGGGGCACGCTCGCCGCGCCCCGCGCGATGCGCGAGCCGGGCCCGCTTTCGGGAAGCCAGGGCTCGGTGCTGGATCCGATCGTCGCGGTGCGCCGGCGCATCACGCTCGCTCCCGACCAGTCGGCCACGGTGGACATGGTGACCGGCATGGGGGATTCGCGCGAAGCCTGCGTCGCGCTCGCCGGCAAGTACCGCGACCGCAACCTCGCCGACCGGGTCTTCGACTTCGCGTGGACGCACAACCGCGTGACGCTGCGCCAGATCAACGCGAGCGAATCCGACGCGCAGCTCTATGCGCGCCTCGCGGGCCGCGTGCTCTTCGCGCACCCCTCGCTGCGGGCCGCGCCCGCCGTGCTGCTGAAGAACCGGCGCGGCCAGTCGGGCCTCTGGGGATACGCGATCTCCGGCGACCTGCCCATCGTCCTCGTGCAGATCGCGGACGCGTCCAACATCGAGCTCGTTCGCCAGATGGTGCAGGCCCATGCCTACTGGCGCCTGAAGGGCCTCGCGGTGGACCTCGTGATCTGGAACGAGGACCGCGCGGGTTACCGCCAGCTCCTCCAGGACCAGATCCTCGGCCTGATCGCGGCGGGCGTCGAAGCGCACGTCGTGGACCGGCCCGGCGGCATCTTCGTGCGGCGCGCCGAGCAGATCGCGGACGAGGACCGCACGCTCTTCCAGTCCGTCGCCCGCATCATCGTGAGCGACCGGCGCGGCACGCTCGTCGAGCAGGTCAACCGCCCGCTCGCCGAGGCGCGCGGGCCGCACACGATCCCGGCGCGCTTCACGGGGGTCCCCAGCACGGCCGTCGAGCCGTTCGCCGCCCCCGGGCCGCTGGCCCTTTCCAACGGCCACGGCGGCTTCAGCGCGGACGGCACCGAATATGTCGTGACGTGCTCGCCCCGCGACGCGCGGATGACGCCCGCTCCGTGGGTCAACGTCATCGCGAACGCGGCCTTCGGCACGCTGGTCTCGGAAAGCGGCTCGGCCTACACGTGGAGCGAGAACGCGCACGAATTCCGCCTCACGCCGTGGAACAACGACGCGGTCACCGATGCGAGCGGCGAGGCGCTCTACATCCGCGACGAGGAGAGCGGCGAATTCTGGTCGCCTACGCCGCTGCCCCGCGCGGGCGCAGCGCCCTAGGTCACGCGCCACGGCGTCGGCTACAGCGTCTTCGAGCACACGCACGACGGCATCCGCTCCGAGCTTCGCGTCTACGTGGACGCGAAGGCCGCGGTGAAATTCTCGGCGCTCTCGCTCTCGAACCGCTCGGGCCGCCCGCGGCGCCTTTCCGTGACCGGGTACGTGGAATGGGTGCTGGGCGACCGGCGCGCGACGACGGCGATGCACGTCGTCACCGAGCTCGACACGGCGACCGGGGCGCTCTGCGCGCGCAATGCGTTCAACACGGAAATGGGCGGGCGCATCGCCTTCTTCGATGCGGATGCCGAAGGGGCGACGCGCACCGTGAGCGGCGATCGCACCGAGTTCCTGGGACGCAACGGCAACACGTCGAACCCGGCCGCCCTCTCCCGCCCGCAGCTTTCGAACCGCGTCGGCGCCGGCCTCGATCCGTGCGCCGCGATCCAGGTCGCGTTCGAGCTCGCCGAGGCGGGCGAGCGCGAGGTCGTCTTCCGGCTGGGCGTGGCGGCGGTCCGCAGCACGGCCGAAGCGGGCGAGGTCGCGAAGGGCCTGCGCGGGCGGGTCGTCGCGCACGAGGCCCTCGACGGCGCGCGGAACTACTGGCGGCACACGCTCGGCGCCGTGCAGGTCGAGACCGGCGACGCCGCCCTCGACGTGATGGCCAACGGATGGCTCCCGTACCAGGTGCTCGCCTGCCGCATGTGGGCCCGCACCGGCCATTACCAATCCGGCGGGGCCTTCGGATTCCGCGACCAGCTCCAGGATGCGATGGCGCTCGTCCACGCCGAGCCGGCCCTCCTGCGCGAGCACCTGCTGCGCTGCGCCGCGCGCCAGTTCACCGAGGGCGACGTGCAGCATTGGTGGCATCCGCCGTCCGGCCGCGGCGTGCGCACGCATTGCTCCGACGATTTCCTCTGGCTTCCCCTGGCCGCCTGCCGGTACGTGACCTGCACGGCGGACATGGCGGTGCTGGACGAGCCCGTGGGCTTCCTCGAAGGGCGCGCGGTCCCGCCCGAGGCCGACTCGTACTACGACCTGCCGGGACGCTCCTCCGAGACCGCCACGCTGTACCGCCATTGCGTCCTCGCGATCGAGCACGGCCTGCGCTTCGGCGTGCACGGCCTGCCGCTCATCGGATCGGGCGATTGGAACGACGGCATGAACACGGTGGGCGCGGGCGGCAAGGGCGAGAGCGTCTGGCTCGCCTTCTTCCTGCATCACGTGCTGGAGCGGTTCGCGCAGGTCGCGAGCGCGCGCGGCGATGCGCCGTTCGCCGAGCGCTGCCGGGCCGAGGCGGTGCGGCTCGCCGCCAGCATCGAGAAGCACGGCTGGGATGGCGAATGGTATCGCCGCGCCTACTTCGACGACGGCACGCCGCTCGGCTCGGCGAGCAACGTCGAATGCCGCATCGATTCGATCTCGCAGAGCTGGTCCGTGCTCTCGGGCGCGGGCGACGAGAAACGTGCGCGCCGGGCGATGCTCGCCCTCGATCGGCATCTCGTGCGCCGCGACTACGGCCTCGTGCAGCTCCTCGATCCGCCATTCGACAAGACGCCGGAAAACCCCGGCTACATCAAGGGCTACCTTCCCGGCGTGAGGGAGAACGGCGGCCAGTACACGCATGCGGCGGTCTGGGCGGCGATGGCGTTCGCGCGCATGCAGGACGGGGCTCGCGCCTGGGAGCTGCTCTCGATCATCAATCCCGCCAACCACGCCGCGACGCCGGCGGGGGCCGCCCGCTACAAGGTCGAGCCCTATGTCGTCGCGGCCGACGTCTATGCCGCGGCGCAGCACATCGGGCGCGGCGGCTGGACGTGGTACACCGGCGCCGCGGGGTGGATGTACCGCCTCATCCTCGAGTCGCTCCTCGGCGTGCGGCGCGAGGGCGAGCGGCTGCACATCGAGCCGTGCCTCGCGCCGGAGCGCAGCGGGTTCCGGCTGCGTTACCGCCATGGCCGGTCGATGTACCGGATCGAGGTCGTCCGCGACACGGCGCAGGGCTCGCGCACGCGGCTCGCCGTGGACGGAGTCGAGCAACGCGACAGCACGGTCTTCCAACTCGTCGACGATGGCCGAGAGC
>DASUXK010000227.1:0-4021 GCA_036377935.1 Usitatibacter sp. | reverse complement strand
ACGGGGAACCGCGCCACGCTCGTCGCGCTGCTCGCGATCGCCGCCGCGTGGAGCTTCGCGCCCGATTGCCGCGCGCAGCCGGCGGTGCCGCCGCCCGGCTACGCGCTTATTCCCGCCTTCGCGCGCGAGGAAGCGCCGCGCTCGCGCGCGCTCCTCGACGACATCCCCGGCCGATCGGCGCTGCTCGCGCGCGTGAACGCGCTTTCGGCGGCGGCGACGGGCGTGCGCGAAGTCGCCCTCGAGGCGGGCCGCGTCTTCTACCTGAAGACCGCGCCCGGCGCCGCGGGCGCGGCGCTGTGCATGCGCGAAGGATTCGAGGGCGCCGAGCGCGTGCTGGTCGATCCGCGGGCTCGCCCGGACGGCGGCGCGGGCGCGTCGATCGCGTGGTATTCCGCCTCGCCCGACGGGCGCCATGTCGCCTTCGGCATCGCGCGCGGCGCCGGCGACGCCGCGCTCCTGCACGTGATGAGCGTGGACGACGGTCGCGACCTGCCGTTCGAGATCGACCGCGCGGCGGACAACCGCGACCTCGCGTGGCAGCCCGACGGCAAGGCGTTCTACTACTCGCGCATTCCCGAGGATGCGTCGGGCGACGCGTCGCCGCGCATCTACCGGCACGTGCTGGGACGCGAGACCGCGCGCGACGAGGTGGTGTTCGCGCCGGGCGTGGGCGGCGCGCGCGCCGTGCCCGCCACAGCGCGCTCGTGGCTGCTGCTGCCTCGCGAGTCGCGTTACGCGTTCGCGCTCGTGCGCGCAGCACCCGGCGAGCCGCTCGCGGTGCACGTCGCGCTGCAGAAGGATCTCGCGGCGGGGCGGCCGAAGTGGCACGAGATCGCGACGGCGGCCGACGGCGTCCTCGCGATCGCGGCGTGGCGCAACGATCTCTACGTGCTCTCGCGACGCGACGCGCCCAATCACCGCGTGCTGCGCGTGGCGGCCTCCGCGGACAACCTCGACACGGCGCGCGTCGCGGTCCCCGAGGGCGATGCGGCGATCGTCGCCATGGGCCTCGCGCGCGACGCGCTCTACCTGCGCACGATGGTGGCGGGCGTCGACCGGCTCGAGCGCGTGCGCCTCGGGCTTCGCGGGTTCCTCCATCCGGGCGAGCGCGAGTTCCTGCGCCTGCCGTACGACATGGCCATCTCGGAGATCGTCGCGGACCCGCGGCGCAACGGCGCGATCCTCCGGCTGGAGGCATGGACGCGCCCGCCGCAGGTGATGGAGGTGGATGCGCGCACGGGCGACCTGCGCGATACCGCGCTGGTGCCGCCGGCGCCGGCCGACTATTCCGCGATGGACGAGGTGCGGCTCTATGCGCCCGCCGCCGACGGCACGAAGATCCCGATCACGCTCGTGTACCGCCGCACGACGCGCCTCACCGGCGACAACCCGACGCTCCTCGTGGGCTACGGCGCATACGGCGATCCTTCCTCGCCGGTGTTCGATCCTGCGCGCCTCGCATGGCTCGAGCGCGGCGGCGTGTTCGCGGTCGCGCACGTGCGCGGCGGGGGCGAGTTCGGCGAGCGCTGGCACGAGGCGGGCCGCGGCGCGGCGAAGGCGACGACCGTTTCCGATTTCATCGCCGCGTGCGAATTCCTCGAGCGCTACGGCTTCACGAACAACAACCGCCTCGCGATCGAGGGCACCGGCGCGGGCGCGATCCCCGTCGGCGGCGCGCTGGTGCGCCGGCCCGAGCTATTCTCCGCCGTGATCCTGCGCGCGCCGCTCGTGGACCTTGCCGCGCTCGAGGCGAGCGCCGCGGGGCGCGCGCGCCTGGCGGAGTTCGCCGGCGCCGCGGGCGGGCGCGAGCGCCTGCTCGCCGCATCGCCCTACCTCCAGGTGCGCGACGGCATGCCGTATCCCGCGGTGATGCTGAGCATCGGCGTCGACGATCCCGCCGACGCGGTGGACCAGGCCTCGCGCATGGCCGCGCGCCTCACCGATGCCACGAGCAGCCGCAAGCCCGTGCTCCTGCGCTTCGACGCGGGCGGCGAAGGCGAGCGCGCGCGCCATGCGGCGGAGCTCGCGGACATCTATTCGTTCGCGCTCTGGCAGCTCGGCGATCCCGACTTCCAGCCGGCGCCGCCGTCCCCGCCGCAAGCGCCCAACGGCGCGCGCCCGCGCGCGCGCTGACCTTCTTCCCTTCGGGGTGTCGGAGGAAGCCGACGCGCCGCGGTGCGCGGGGAACGGAATCGCGCGCCCGCGCCTCAGAGACAAGGAAAGGGAGGCGACCCATGAGACTCGGCTTCGCAGGCAACGGCACGGCGGCGGCCGCCGCGACGCGGCAGCCCGCGCACACGGGCGGTACGATCGGGCGGTTCTTCCAGATCGTCTTCCGTATCTCGGGCTACCTCACCTGGCTGCTGCTCTACCGGCTGAGCCTCGTGCGCCGCCCTTCGCCCGCGCGCCGCTTCGCCGAGCTCCTCGAGAACCTGGGCACGAGCTTCGTGAAGCTCGGCCAGCACCTGAGCCTGCGCGCCGACCTCTTCCCGCCCGACTACCTCGCCGAGCTGCAGAAGCTGCAGGACAAGGTGAAGCCCTTCGACGCGCGCGAATCGATCTGCGCGGTCGAGAAGGCCTTCGGTCGCCCGGTCTCGCAGCTCTTCATCCGCTTCGACGCCGAGCCTTTCGCCGCGGCCTCGGTCGCGCAGGTGCACGGCGCGCGCACGTTCTCGGGGCGCGAGGTGGTGGTGAAGGTGCTGCGCCCCGGCGTGAAGGTGCAGGTGAACCGCGACATGAAGATCCTCGCGGGAATCGTGCGCTTCCTCACGCACTTCTCGCCGATCCTCTCCTACTACAAGGCGGAGGACATCGTGCGCGAGGTGCACCAGAACCTGTGCAAGGAGCTGGACCTGCGCGAGGAGGGCCGCGCGGTGCGCCGCTTCTACGACGAGTTCCGCGACTGGCCCGGCATCGAGGTGCCCGACGTCGTCGACGACCTGTGCGCCGAGACGGTGATGGTCGTGACGCGCCTCTTCGGCAAGCGCGTCGACGAGTACGAGAATCGCCGGCGCAGCGCCGAGCTCGCGCAGAACCTGATCGATGCGTACGTGCACATGTTCTTCGTGATGGGCTATTTCCACGGCGATCCCCATCCGGGGAACATCTTCGTGACCGACCAGGGACGCCTGGGCCTGCACGACTTCGGCGTGATCGGAAGCATCGACCGGCCCACGCGCCAGGCGCTCGCGTCCTTCATGCTCGCCTTCACCGAGCAGGACACGGACTGGGTGCTCGACTCGTGGCTCGAGCTGGGCATGCTCTCGAAGGCCGCGGACCGGGCGAAGCTGCGGCCCGCGGTCGCGGCCCTCATGTCGGATTACTCGCGCCGCCCGATCAGCGAGTGGTCCATCGGCGAGGCCTTCGGCCAGCTCGTCACCGCCACGCGCGGCCAGAACTTCGAGGTGCCGCTGCACCTGCTGGTCCTCGCCCGCGCGCTCGTGCTGGTCGAGGCCACCGTGCGCCTCCTCGATCCGGACTTCAGCCTCCTCGATTCGCTCTCGGATCGTTCCCGCGAGGTGATGGAGACGGCGCTCATGCCGGAGAAGGTCGAGACGCAGCGCCTCAAGTACGAGGCGGCGGTCGCGGCGACGGAATGGCAGCGCATGCTCGCGAGCTCGATCCGGCGCCTGCGCGAGGAGGGGCTTCGCTTCAAGATCGAGCCCGAGGGCCTGCCTGACCTCTCCAACCTCGTGATCCAGGGCTCGAGCCGCGTCTCGCTCGCGCTCGTCACCCTGGGCCTCTACCTCGCCGCGAGCCTGCTCATGCAGTTCAAGTCGGGGCCGCGCGTGCTCGACGTTCCGGTGCTCGCGGCGGTCTTCTACCTGTATGCGGGGTGGCTCACGCTCAGGCTCGTGCGGGCGATCGGGCGAGGGTTGTAGGCCCCGCAGCGCTTCTTTCTACACGTACGGCACGACGACACGCGTCAGAAATTGCGCGAAGCCGTGCCACGCGGACGTCATGCCGAACGGGACGGCGAACGCCCCGGCCACGAAGACGACCGGCGCGGCCCACATCGTCG
>DASUXK010000226.1:0-12281 GCA_036377935.1 Usitatibacter sp. | reverse complement strand
TGCGCGTCTTCACCCAGCGCAAGCTCTACCAGTTCGACCTCAAGGTGCTCGGCGTGGAGGAGATCACCATCCCGCTCGGCACCGTGCGCGCGCTGCACCTGCGCCACGTCGATCCCGACGACGGCCGCATCATCGATGTCTGGCTGGGCGTCGACCAGCACTACCTCCCGGTGAAGATGCGCTACCCCGTCGCGAAGATGCAGCTCATGGTCGAGCAGTCGGCCGTGCGGATCACGGAGCGCTGAATGGCCGTCTCCCGCGCGCAGCTCGAATCCCTCGTCGAAGCGCTCACGGTGGTGCTGCCGGCGCGCGAGCCGGCGGACGCGCAGCTGCACCGCTTCTTCCGCGAGCATCGCAACCTCGGCCAGCGCGATCGCGCCCTCGTCGCCGATACGGTGTACGCGGCGCTGCGCCGCCGCCGGTTCCTCGAGAGCGTCACGCCCACAGCCTCGCCGCGCGAGATCGCGCTCGCCGCGCTCGTGAAGCTGCAGGGCGTGGGCATCGGGCAGATCGAGTCCGCCCTGCGCCCGGGCGAGAAGGAATGGCTCGCCGCGCTGAAGGCGCTCGATGTCGAGGCGCTGCCGTACGAAGTGCGCGCGGACCTTCCCGACTGGGTCATCGGGCGGCTGCGCCCGGTGCTGGGAGACGAGGGGCTGCTCGCGCTCGCGCGCGGGCTGCAGCAGCCGGCGCCCCTGGACCTTCGCGTGAACGCGATGAAGGCGCCGCGCGAAGCGGTGCTGGATCGGCTGGAATACGACCACATCCCCGCGCAACCCACGCCCTTTTCGCCCCTGGGCGTGCGCGTGCCCGGCAAGCCCGCGCTCAACAAGCACCCGATGTTCCTCGACGGGGCGGTGGAAGTGCAGGACGAGGGAAGCCAGCTCCTCGGCATGCTCGTGCAGCCGCGCCGCGGCGAGATGGTGGTGGATTTCTGCGCGGGCGCCGGCGGCAAGACCCTGCAGATGGGCGCGGCGATGGCCTCGAGCGGAAGGCTCTACGCCTTCGACGTCTCGGAGCGCAGGCTCGACAACCTCGCCCCGCGCCTCAAGCGCTCGGGGCTCTCGAACGTCTTCCCGCAGCGCATCACCGGCGAGAACGACGCCAAGGTGAAGCGGCTGCGCGGCAAGATCGATCGCGTGCTCGTCGACGCGCCCTGCACGGGGCTGGGCACACTGCGCCGCAATCCCGACCTCAAGACCCGGCAGACCGCCGAGGGCCTCGCGGAGCTCAACGCGAAGCAACGCGCCATCCTCGAGGCCGCCGCGGCGCTCGTGAAGCCCGGCGGGCGCCTGGTGTACGGCACGTGCAGCCTGCTTCGCGAGGAGAACGAGGAGATCGTCGAGGCGTTCCTCGCCGCGCATCCGGATTTCCGCCTCGTTCCCGCCGGCGAGGTGCTCGAGCGCCAGGGCGTGCGCGTCCCGGGCGAAGGTCCGTACCTGCGCCTGTATCCGCACGTCCACGAGACCGACGGCTTCTTCGCGGCGGTGATGGACCGCGAGGGCGCGAAGCCCGCGCCATGAGGCTCGCCGCCGCGCTGGCGGCGCTCGCCCTCGGGATCGCCGCGCCCGCGTTCGGCGCGGAGCGCGGCATGGCGCAAGTGGAGGTCGCCTTCACTCCGGGCGACGACGTGGAGGGGCTCATCGCGCGCCGCATCGCCGCCGCCCGCGAGAGCGTGCGCATGCAGGCCTACCTCTTCACGGACCGGCGCATCGCCGCCGCCCTCTTCGCGGCGCTGCGCCGCGGCGTGCGCGTGGAGGTGATCGGGGACTCGGCGCAGCACGCCCAGGGCGGCCTTCCGTTCCTGCGGCCGCTCGCTCGCGCCGGCGCCCGGGTGTACCTCGATGCCTCGGCCGCCGCGTCCCACAACAAGATCCTGATCCTCGATGCCGGCGGCCCGCGGGCGGCCGTCCTCACGGGCAGCTACAATTTCACGCGTTCCGCGCAGACGCGCAATGCGGAGAACATCGTCGTGATCTCGGGCAACCGCGCCATCACCGATCGCTACCTCGCGAACTTCCGCGCCCGGCGCGGCCGCGCGGCCCCCTTGCCGTGAGCGTCGACTTCACCTCGGCGTGGGATCTCCTGCGCGGGGTCGCGCTCTCCGCGACGCCCGCCGAGTGGCTCTGGCAGCTCGCCGCCATCGGCGCCGCGTTGCTGCTCGGCCGCTTCGTCTCGAGCGAGGTCTGCCACCACATCCGCACCAGTCCCCGCTGGAAGTTCGGCAAGGGGGATTTCGAGCGGGTGGCATTCCCCCTCTTCACGCTCGGGTTCATGGCGCTCGCCGAGCTCGTCCTCGGGCGCTTCCAGGCCGCGCTGCTGGTGAACATCGCGAAGTCGCTGCTGGTGGCGCTCGCGGTGATCCGCCTCGCGGTGTACGTGCTCGGGCACATCCTTCCCGAAGGCGCGTTCCTGCGCACGGTCGTGCGGGTGATCGCGTGGGTCGCCTGGATCGGCGTCGTGCTGCACGCGACGGGCCTGCTCCCCGACGTGATCGCCGCGCTCAACGACGTGGGCTTCACGGTCGGAGCCTCGAAGCAGCGCGTCACGCTCTGGCTCGCCATGCAGGCCGTCGCGGCCCTGGCCATCGCGCTCGCCCTCACCTTGTGGCTCGGCCGCATCACCGAGACCCGCGTGCTCGCCGCCGAGACGCTGCAGATGTCCACGCGCATCGTGATCGCCAAGGCGGTGCGGGCGGGCGCCGTGCTGCTCGCGATCTTCGTGGCGCTGCCGCTGGTCGGCATCGACATCACGGCCCTGTCGATCTTCAGCGGCGCCCTCGGCGTGGGCCTGGGCTTCGGCCTGCAGAAGATCGCGAGCAACTACGTGAGCGGCTTCATCGTGCTGCTCGACAAGAGCCTCAAGATCGGCGACGTGGTCACCGTCGACGGCCGGCGCGGCGAGGTGAAGGCCATCGAGTCGCGCTACACGGTGATCCGCGGCCTGGACGGCGTGGAGTCCATCGTCCCCAACGAGACGCTCATCACCCAGACGGTGAGCCACCACACCTACAGCGACCCCAAGGTGTCGGTGACGATCCCCGTCTCGGTGGCCTACGAGAACGACGCGAAGAAGGCCTGCGGGCTCCTGCTTCAAGTGGCGCAGCGCCATTCGCGGGTGCTCGCCGAACCAGGCCCCGCGGCCCTCGTCAAAGGCTTCGGGGACAACGGCGTCGACCTCTCGCTCGTCGTGTGGATCGCCGACCCGGCCGTGGGCGAAGGGCGCCTGAGGAGCGACCTCCTGCTCGACATCCTGGCTACGTTCCAGGCCAACGGCGTGGAGATCCCCTACCCGCGCCGGGACGTGCGCATCCTGTCTACCCTTGAAACGGGGGAAAACGCCTCCACTTCAAGCACTTGAATACGGATTCCGGGTCGACCCGCGCGCCCGGCGCCCGCGCAAGGTACAATCGCGGTCGAACGATTCCCGTCCCGCTCGAGGACGGATCCTGTGAAAGGGCGCATCCCGTATGTTCAGCGGTCTCCTGAATCTCCCCTGGTGGGGTGACATCATCGCCGGCCTCGTGCTGGTGCAGATCACCATCGCCGCGGTCACCATCTACCTCCACCGCTGCCAGGCGCACCGCGCCCTCGATCTGCACCCCGCCGTCTCCCATTTCTTCCGCTTCTGGCTGTGGCTCACGACCGGCATGGTCACGAAGGAGTGGGCCGCCATCCACCGCAAGCACCACGCGAAGTGCGAGACCGAGGACGATCCGCACAGCCCGCGCATCTACGGCATCAACCGCGTGCTCTTCCGGGGCGTCATGCTCTACGTGGGCGAGTCGCGCAAGCCCGAGACCATGACGCGTTACGGCCACGGCACGCCGGACGACTGGCTCGAGCGCAACCTCTACACGCCGCTCACCAAATGGGGCGTGATCGTCCTCGCGGTGATCGACCTCGTGCTCTTCGGCGTCGTGCCGGGCGCGCTCATCTACGGCATGCAGGTCGCCTGGATCCCGTTCTGGGCCGCCGGCGTGATCAACGGCGTGGGCCACTGGTTCGGGTACCGCAACTTCCACACCGACGACGACAGCACGAACATCGTGCCGTGGGCGTTGTGGATCGGCGGCGAGGAGCTGCACAACAACCACCACGCGTACCCCACGTCGGCGAAGTTCTCGATGCGCTGGTACGAGTTCGACCTGGGCTGGCTGTACATCCGCGTGATGCAGGCGTTCGGCCTCGCCACCGTGCGCAAGCGTGCGCCGAAGGTGAAGCTCGATCCGTCGAAGATCGAGATCGACGCGGCCACGCTGCATGCCGTGATCGCCCACCGCTACGACGTGATGAAGAACTACGCGAAGTCGATCAACCGCGCGGCCAAGCTGGAGATCGCGGCGCTGCGCGCGAAGGGCGCGGATTGCACCGCGCTCAAGAAGATCCGCCGCTGGCTGCATCGCAACGACGCGGTCGTGCCCGCCCACCACAGGGCCACGATCAACCTCATCGTCGAGCAGAGCCCCGCGCTCAAGACCACGCTCACCATGCGCGAGGAGCTCGCGCGCATCTGGGAGCGCTCCACGCTCAACACCGAGCAGCTCGTCCACCAGCTCAAGGACTGGTGCGAGCGCGCGGAGAAGAGCGGCGTCGAGCCGTTGGTGGCCTTCTCCCGCCGCCTGCGCTGCTACGCGTAAAGCTCTCCCTCTCCCCCCGGATCCCCAACTCGTCGGGTGATCCAAAGGTAGAGGGCGGGGTGACCGCCTTCGAAAAGCCCCGCGATGCGGGGCTTTTTCGTTGCCGGCTCGCTCTTGATCGACGGGCCGCGCCTACGCGGGCTGCCGCAGGCGTTCAGGGCGCTGCGGAAAGACGAAAACGCAGGCGACGAGAACGGCTGCGATCACAGCCGACGCCGCGTACCGGCTGAGCGCCATGCCGCCATGCGAGTGCGGCTTGTCGAGGAAGTCGCCGAGCGTCGCGCCGAGCGGCCGCGTGAGCACGAACGCTGCCCAGAAGAGGAGGGCATGCGAAATCCGGGTGTAGAACCAGGCGAGCGCCACGATCACCAGCGCCGCGCCGAAGACCGCCGCGGCGCCCAGGTAGCCGAGGCCCGACGTATCCGCCATCCAGTCCCCGAGCGCCGTCCCCAGGGTCTGGGAGAACAGGATGGTGACCCAGTAGAAGATCTCCGCCTTGCGCGAATGGATGTCGTTGATGGCGACGGAACCGAGGGCCAGGTGCCAGAAAACGAGCGTGGCGATGAGCAGCAGCAGGAGGATCGACGCCCCTCCCGTGTACCCGATCCCGAGGGAGCGATCGAGGAAGTCGGCGACCGTCGTCCCGAGCGTGGTCGTCGCGACGATGACCGCCCAGAACAGGGCGGGATGGAATTTTCTTGCGTGGATCTGTGCCGCGATCACGGCCACGAAGAGGCCCGCGAAGATGGCGCTGCCGGTGACGTATCCGAGGTTCATCGACATGGTGACCGAGTCGCCCCCCGTCTCGCCGAGTGTCGTCGCGAGGATCTTCATCACCCAGAAGAGCAGCGTGACCTCGGGCACCTTCGCGAAGGCGGCCCGGGCATCGGATCGATCCCTCATCCCCTCTCCCAAAAGGCACTCGGACCGCCAGGCCCCGTAGCGAGTTCAGGCCGCATGCGCGCTGGTGAACTACAATAGCCGCGCAAGCCGGCAACATCCCTCGACCCGTGAGCGCCCCGGGCCGTTCGACCGACATGATTCCGGCGCACCGAGTCGACCGAGGGAATGAAGCCGGACGATCAAGGACAACCCGACATGAGCTCGTTCCTCCAGGCGCGCGATTTCCTGCTGGCGAAGCGCGACGATTACCAAGCCGCCTACGCCGGCTTCCGGTGGCCGAAGCTCGACACCTTCAACTGGGCGCTCGACTTCTTCGACGCGCAGGCGCAGGGCAACACGCGCCCGGCGCTGTGGATCGTGAACGAGAATGGCGCGGAGCAGAAGCTCACCTTCGACGAGATGCGCCTGCGGTCCAACCGCGTGGCGAACTTCCTGCGCGCGCAGGGCGTGAAGCGCGGTGACCGCATCCTCGTCATGCTGCCCAACGTCGTGCCGCTCTGGGAGATCACGCTCGCGGTCCTCAAGCTCGGCGCCGTGGCGAGCCCCGCGACGGTGCTCCTCACGAAGACCGAGCTCGCCGACCGCATGGAGCGCGGCGGCATCCGCTGCGTGATCACCGATGCGGCGGGCGTCGCCAGGTGCGCGGAGCTGCCGGCGGACTGCGCGCGCATCGTCATCGGGGAAGCGCCCGGATGGATTTCGTACTCCGGCGCCGATGCGTGCGGCGATTCGTTCACCCCGGAAGGCCCGACGAAGGCGAGCGATCCGTTCCTGCTCTACTTCACTTCCGGCACGACCGCGAAGCCGAAGATGGTGCTGCACACGCACCAGAGCTATCCGGTCGGCCATCTCTCGACGATGTACTGGATCGGGCTCCAGCCCGGCGACGTGCACTGGAACATCAGCTCGCCGGGCTGGGCGAAGCACGCGTGGAGCTGCTTCTTCGCGCCGTGGAACGCGGGCGCGACGATCTTCATCTACGAGCAGTCGCGCTTCGACGCGAAGCGCTCGCTCGAAACCGCGGGACGCTGCGGCGTGACGAGCCTTTGCGCGCCACCCACCGCGTGGCGCGCCTTCGTGCTGCAGGACCTCGGGTCATTCCAGGTGCGATTCCGCGAGCTGGTGAGCGCCGGCGAGCCGCTCAATCCCGAAGTGATCGAGAAGGTGCGCGCCGCGTGGGGCATCACCATCCGCGACGGCTACGGGCAGACGGAGACCACGTGCATCGTCGCGAACTCGCCGGGCCAGCCGGTGAAGGCCGGATCGATGGGCCGCCCGATGCCCGGCTATCGCGTGAAGCTCGTCGATGCGGAAGGCAAGGAGAGCGCGGAGGGCGAAGTGTGCGTCGAGCTCGATCCGCGTCCGGTAGGGCTCATGGCGGGATACCTCGGCGACGAAGCGCGCACGAAAGCGGCGCTCGGCGGAAAGTACTACGGCACGTCGGACGTCGCCACGCGCGATGCCGAGGGCTATTACACGTTCGTCGGGCGCACCGACGACGTTTTCAAGAGCTCGGACTACCGCATCAGCCCCTTCGAGCTGGAGAGCGTGCTGATCGAGCATGCGGCCGTGGCGGAAGCCGCCGTGGTGCCGAGCCCCGATCCGCGCCGCCTCGCCGTGCCGAAGGCGTTCATCGTGCTCAAGCCCGGCCACGCGCCGAGCGCGGATACGGCGGCCGCCATCCTGCAGTTCGTCGAGGAGCGGGTGGCGCCGTACAAGCGCATCCGCTGCGTGGAGTTCGGCGAGCTGCCGAAGACGATCTCGGGAAAGATCCGGCGCGTGGAGCTGCGCGCGCTCGAGGAGCGGCGGCGCGCGGGCAACGAGGTGGTGACGACGGAGTACTGGGCGAGCCAGCGCTCGTAGGCCCAGGCTCGCAGGGCCAAATGAAAAGCCCCGCATCGCGGGGCTTTCATGGATTCCCGCCTGCGCGGGAATGACGGCGGCTCGCGCTACTTGAGCTTGCCTTCCTTGTAGATGACATGCTTCCTCGCCACGGGATCGTACTTCCTGATCTCGATCTTGTCGGGCGTGGTGCGCTTGTTCTTGGTGGTCGTGTAGAAATGGCCGGTGCCGGCCGAGGATTCGAGCTTGATCTTTTCGCGGGGCATGGTTCAGCTCCTCAGACGTTCTCGCCGCGCGAGCGCATCTCGGCGAGCACGACGTCGATGCCTTTCTTGTCGATGAGCCGGAGCCCCGCGCTGGAAAGGCGCATCTTCACCCAGCGGTTCTCGCTCTCGACCCAGAACCGGCGGTATTGCAGGTTCGGGAGGTAGCGCCGCTTGGTCTTGTTGTTCGCGTGGGACACATGGTGGCCGACGCGCGGGGCTTTGCCCGTCACTTGGCAGACGCGGGACATGGAAAGGCCTCTTGAAAACGGTAGAATCAAAGCGTTGAATTGTAGCAGTTTTTCCGTCCTCTACGCAACCCGGAAATCGCCTCGTGCAGGTCCGCCGCCCCGCCCGCCGCTTCGCTTTTTTCCTCGCTGCATCAGCCGCTTGCCTCGGCGGCTTGGGCGGTTCCGCCCGCGCCTTCTTCACCGCCTCCCCGCAGCCCACCGTACCGGTGGTCGAGTACTACAACGTCTACCTGAACCACTACTTCCTCACCGCGACCGCGGACGAAGCGAGGGCGATCGAGGCGGGCTCGGCCGGGCCGGGATGGGTGAGGACCGGCTGGAGCTTCGACGCTTACCCGCCGGATCCGCCCCGGCCCTACGGCCCCTATTACTGTCCGCCGACCGGCTGCGGCAAGCCGGTGAGCCGCTTCTACGGCACCCCGGGTGTGGGGCCGAACTCGCACTTCTATACGGCGGA
This sequence comes from Usitatibacter sp., assembly GCA_036377935.1. GTDB lineage: Bacteria > Pseudomonadota > Gammaproteobacteria > Burkholderiales > Usitatibacteraceae > Usitatibacter. The sequence continues at coordinate 3,929 of DASUXK010000226.1, read as the reverse complement.
TCCTTCCGAAGCGGCCGGACTCGAGCAGCCGGGTAGCGGCTGGACGTTCGAACGCGTCGAGTTCTCCATCGACGTGCCGGACGCGACGGGGCAGTGCATGACCGGCCAGGTGCCGGTATACCGGCTCTACAACAACCGCTGGATGTACAACGACAGCAATCATCGCTACGTGACGGACGCCGGCGAGCGAGCGAGGATGGTCGCGCGCGGATGGATCGACGAAGGGCCGCGCTTCTGCGCGTACGGCGCGGCGCAGATCCCCATCAAGTCGTTCCGCGTGGCGATCGACCTCGAGCACAAGATCCTTCCGAGCGCGACCTGCGAGGACGAGTCCGTGAACCGGGGCCCGTGCATGGCCGTCAACAACCTGCCCGCCCCGACGACGCCCTATCCCATCACCGTCCCCTTCACGACACCGAAGGCGTTCTTCGACCGCACCGGGATGGATGTTCCGTTCGACTACGTGCTCGGAGCGCCCGACCCTTCCACCTCGCCGTCACACGTGTTCGTGCAGGCGCCGTACGGCTTCGCGGGACAGGTCCTCCTCGGCATCCACGTCGACACGCGCGACCGGGGATCCTCGGCCTACTCGAGCATCAACCCGCTCTATCAGTTCCATACGACGATCGCGCCCGGCACCTTCGACGATCGCTTCTTCCCGTTCGGGCCCTCCGAATCCGATACGCAGCTCGACGTGCACTACACGCTCAACGTGAAGACGATCGAGACGCGCGGCGAGGGCAGCGCCGCCTACGGCCACCCGACCCTCGAGTTCATCGACCAGCGCTCGGGCCATCACCTCTATTTCACGGTGCTCACCTATGGGACCGTCGCGCCCGCCGATTACCTGGCGCCCGACGTCGGAACGGGCAAGGTGATCGTCGGGACCACATACCGGCCCGACAGCCCGTACATCACGAGCCTCGGGTTGCCGACGCTTCCGACGCCTTCCGGATTCGTCTCGCCGAATTTCTGGGGGTGGGGCGGCTACTTCGAGTTCCGCATGGACCGGGCGCAGTTCCAGCGCGTGATCGATGCGGCGCGCACGGTCGATCCCGCCCTCTCCAGCTCGCCGGCCGATTACCTCGTCGACAACTTCCACTTCAACAACGAGGTGTACGGCGATGGGGAGATCGGCGTGAACCTCGCGGATTTCACGCTCGAGCTGCTGCGGCGCTGAACGCCTTGGCCGATATCTGGTTCTGGAGCCACTACCGCGATGCGGCGGGCATCATCCGCCAGCTTGTGCCCGCGCCCTATTTCTCGCCCGGGAAGACGATCGTCGATTTCGGCTGCGGCGATGGGGCGACCGCGTTGGGCATCGCGCATTCGAGCGAGGCGAACGTGATCGGCGTGGACCTGTACCGGTCCTTCGAGCACCTCCCTGCCCTGGCCGCGCAGAATCTCGGCGCCGACCCGCTCCCCGGAAACCTGGCGTTCGAGCAGAACACGCTGGGCGCGCCCTTGCCGCTCGCGACGCAATCCATCGATCTCGCGTATTCGTGGTCGGTCTTCGAGCACCTGGCGGACGTGCGGGGGACGTTGTCCGAATTCGCGAGGGTGGTTCGGCCCGGAGGCGCAATCTTCATCCAGATCGAGCCGCTGTTCTTCGGACCGTTCGGCTCGCACATGCAAAGGCTGATCGACGAGCCTTGGGCGCACCTCGCCCACGATGAAAGCGAGTTCATCGCGATGCTGCAGGCCTCGGAAGATCATGTGCCCGAATCGGAAAGGGACGTCCTTTACCGAACCCATGCCTTCGAGGACTTGAAGCGGCACCTGATCGACGAGTACCGATCCCTGAACCGGATCACGGCCGACGAGCTGGTTCGAGACATCGCGGACGCCGGTTTCACCATCGAGGACGAGAGGCGGATTCGCGTCGAGGGCCTCGTCCCCGACGATCGACTGCTCACCCGCTATCCACCCGACCTCCTCCTGACCAACCAGGTCGTCGTTCTCGCCACGAAACACTGACAAATCCTGCCAGGCGTCAAAGCAGCCCCCGCTCCGCGAACGACAGGCAAGCGCCGGGCGCCACGATGAAGTGGTCCAGCACCTTCACATCCACCAGCGAGAGCGCCTCGGCGAGCGTGCGGGTGAGCGCCTGGTCCTGCAGGCTCGGCTCCGCGACGCCCGAGGGATGGTTGTGCGCGAGGATCACCGCCGCGGCGTTGTGCGCGAGCGCGTGCTTCACCACCTCCCGGGGATAGACGCTCGTCTGCGTGAGGGTGCCGCGGAAGAGCTCCTCGGCGGCGATGACGCGGTTCTGCGCATCGAGGAAAACGCAGTAGAAGCATTCGTGCCCGAGATCCTGCATCCTCAGGCGCAGGTATCCCCGCACGGCCGCGGGCGAGACGAGGCTGTCGCGCGACTTCATCTCCTCGGCGAGCGCGCGGCTCGCGAGCTCCATCACCGCCGCGATCTGCGCCGAGCGCGCGGGCCCGACGCCGGCGAGCACGGTGAACTCGCGCGGCGCGGCCGAGAGCAGGCGCGACAGGCGCCCGAAGCGGGCGATGAGCCCGCGCGCGAGCTCCAGCGCGCTCCTGCCCCTCGCGCCGGTGCCGAGGAAGATCGCCACCAGCTCCGCATCCGAGAGGGACGAGGGCCCATGGGCGAGCAATCGTTCGCGCGGGCGCTCGGCGAGCGCCTCGGTGGCCGGTTGCATGGTGCAAGCCTCGAGGGTCGTGGGTAGAATGCCTTGATGGACAAGGGGTTGGCTCATCGGATCCTGCTCGGCGTGACGGGCGGCATCGCGGCGTACAAGGCCGCCGAGCTCGCTCGCCTCCTCATCCGCAATAACGCGCAGGTGCAGGTGGCGATGACCGAGGCGGCGACGCGATTCGTGACGCCGGCCACCTTCCAGGCGCTCACGGGCAAGCCGGTGATCACCGACCTGTGGGACGCGAGCTTTCCGGATTCCATGGCGCACATCGAGCTCACGCGATCTGCCGATGCCATCGTGATCGCGCCCGCCAGCGCCGATTTCCTCGCGAAGCTCGCCCACGGGCTCGCGGACGACCTTCTCTCCACGGCCTGCCTCGCGCGCAACTGCCCGATGCTCGTCGCGCCCGCGATGAACCGCGAGATGTGGGACAACCCGGCCACGCAACGCAACATCGCGACCTTGCGCGGCGACGGCATCGCCATCCTCGGCCCGGCCGCGGGCGACCAGGCGTGCGGCGAGGTGGGCATGGGCCGCATGCTCGAGCCCGAGGAGCTGCTCGAGGCGGTGCTCGAGTTCCTCGGCCCGAAGAAGCTTCGCGGGCGCAGCGTGCTCGTCACGGCCGGACCCACGTTCGAGGCCATCGACACGGTGCGCGGCATCACGAACCTCAGCTCGGGAAAGATGGGCTATGCGATCGCCGAGGCCGCGCTCTCGCTGGGCGCCGACGTGACGCTCGTGAGCGGGCCCACGGCCCTCCCGCCGCCCGCCGCCGCGCACTTCGTCTACGTGACCTCGGCCTCCGAGATGATGAACGCGGTGAAGGCCAATCTCGCCGACGCCGATTTCTTCTTCAGCGTCGCCGCGGTGGCCGACTACACGCCGGTCGCGAAGTCGACGCGCAAGATCAAGAAGAGCGACCAGGGGATGGAGATCCAGCTCAAGCCCACCGAGGACATCCTCGGCTACGTCGCGGGCACGCCGAACGGCCCCTTCTGCGTGGGCTTCGCCGCCGAGAGCGAGGATGTCGCGCGCTACGCGCAGGAGAAGCGCGTGCGCAAGAAGATCCCGATGATCGTCGCGAACCTGGTGCAGGACGCCGTGGGCCGCGACGAGAACGAGGTGACGATCTACGACGACGACGGCGCGCATGCGCTCGCCCGCGCGCCCAAGTCGCGCATCGCGCGCGAGATCGTGGCCCATGCGCTCGCGCTCTCCGAGCGCCGCGCGAAGACGCCGCTCAAGCAGGTTTCCTGACCTTGTT
>DASUXK010000225.1:0-2300 GCA_036377935.1 Usitatibacter sp. | reverse complement strand
GCCGGCTTTTTTGTTGCCCGCGCAAATTGACACGCTTCTCGGCGCGTCCCCATAATGCGCGCCTCTTCGGCCCACGAGGCCCGCCTTCGGAAACCGCACCCGGGAGACCCGATGAAACGCACTTCCACGCTCGCCATCGCCGTCGTCGCCGCCCTCGCCCTCGCGAGCTGCGGCAAGAAGGAAGAGACCGCGCAGAACGCTCCCGCGAAGTCGGCGGCTCCGGCGGCCCCCGCGGAAGTGACCGTGACCATCGCGCACGCGGGACCGCTCACCGGCTCCATCGCGCACCTCGGCAAGGACGACGAGAACGGCGTGCACCTCGCCATCGACCAGGCCAACGAGAAGCACCTCACCATCGGCGGCAAGCCCGTGAAGTTCGTGCTCGACAGCGAGGACGACCAGGCCGATCCGCAGACCGGCACGACGGTCGCGCAGAAGCTCGTCGACGCCAAGGTCGCCGCCGTCATCGGCCACCTCAACTCGGGCGTCACCATTCCCGCCTCGGAGATCTACGCCAAGGCCGGCATCCCGATGATCTCCGGCAGCGCCACCAACCCCGCCGTCACCGAGCGCGGACTGAAGACGGTGTTCCGCACCGTGGGCCGCGACGACCAGCAGGGCCCGGCGATCGCCTCCTACATCGCCAACGAGCTGAAGGGCAAGCGAGTGGCGATCGTGGACGACAAGACCGCGTACGGCGAGGGACTCGCCAACGAGGTGGAGAAGACGCTCAAGGCCGACAAGGTGAAGATCGTCGGACGCTCGCGCACCACCGACAAGGAGACCGACTTCCGCGCGATCCTCACGCGCATCAAGTCCGAGCGCCCCGACGTCGTGTTCCACGGCGGCATGGACGCGACCGGCGGCCCGATGCTCAAGCAGGCGCGCGAGCTCGGGATCAAGGCCGTGTTCGCGTTCGGCGACGGCGCGTGCACCGACCAGATGTCGAAGCTCGCCGGCAAGGCCGCCGAGGGCCTGGTGTGCTCGCAGGCGGGGCTGCCGCGCGAGGCCGCGAGCAAGGATTTCGTGGACGCGTTCACGAAGAAGTACGGCGAGATCAAGCAGTACTCGCCCTACTACTACGACGCGACGCTCGCCGTGATCGAGGCGATGAAGAAGGCCGACTCGGTGGATCCCGCCAAGTTCGCGCCCGAGATCTTCAACGTCTCCTTCGACGGCGCCACGGGCCACGTGCAGTTCGACGAGAAGGGCGACCGCAAGGACGCCGAGATCACCATCTTCAAGCTCGTCGACGGCAAGGTGAAGCCCGTCGCGATCGTGAAGAACGGGAAGAGCACTCCCTTCAACGCCGAAGCGAGCGCCGCAGGACAAGCCCAACAGGGAGAGGCCAAGCCCGCCGAAACCAAGAAGTAACAACTCGAACAAGAGAGAAGAACGAATCCGCAGCGGGCTTCGCCCGCTGGAATGAGCGGCACCGGAAACGGTGCCGTTTTTTTTCGCCCGCGCCCCCTTCCTCCTGACATAGAATCGCGCCCATGGACATCTTCCTGCAGCAGGTCGTCAACGGCCTCACGCTGGGTTGCGTCTATGCCGTCGTGGCGCTGGGCTACACGATGGTCTACGGCATCATCCAGCTCATCAATTTCGCCCACGGCGAGATCGTGATGATCGGCTGCATGGTGGCCTTCTCGGTGATCGTCGCCCTCGCGCCCTCGGGAATGCCGCCGCTCGTCATCGTGGGCATCGGCACGCTCGCGGCGATCCCCGTGTGCATGGCTGTGAACTTCGTGGTCGAGCGCGTGGCCTACCGGCCGCTGCGCAACGCCCCGCGCCTCGCCCCGCTCATCACCGCGATCGGCGTCTCGATCATCCTGCAGCACCTCGCGCTCCTCGTCTGGAGCCGCAACATCATCGCTTTCCCGCAGATCATCGACCTGCGCACGTACCACATCGGGCATTCCGTCACCGCCGCGACGATCTCCAACGTGCAGGTCGCGATCATCGTCACCTCGATCGTGATGATGGCGGGCCTCCTCGCGCTGGTGTACCGCACCAGGATCGGCATCGCGATGCGCGCCACCTCGCAGAACGCGCAGGTGGCGGGGCTCATGGGCGTCGACGTGAACCGCGTGATCTCGTTCACGTTCATCGTCGGCGCGGCGCTCGCGGCCGTGGCGGGCGTGATGGTGGGAACGTATTACGGCATCGCGCACTACCAGATGGGCTTCCTCCTCGGGCTGAAGGCCTTCTCGGCCGCGGTGCTGGGCGGCATCGGCAACCTCCCCGGCGCGGTGCTGGGCGGCGTGCTGATGGGGCTCATCGAGTCCCTCGGCGCGGGC
>DASUXK010000224.1:0-5611 GCA_036377935.1 Usitatibacter sp. | reverse complement strand
CCCTGCGCCTGGGCCTCGACCTCGGCATGACGCTCGTCGACACCGCGGAGATGTACGGCGAGGGCGGGGCCGAGCGCGTGGTGGGCGAGGCGATCCGCGGGCGCCGCGACGAGGTCTTCCTCGTCACGAAGTTCTACCCGCACCACGCCTCGCGGCGCGCGCTTCCGAAGGCGTGCGAGGGCTCGCTCGGGCGCCTCGGCGTCGACGTCATCGACCTCTACCTGCTGCACTGGCGCTCGGGCGTTCCGCTCGAGGAGACCGTGGAGGCGCTCGAGCGGCTGCGCGAGTCGGGGAAGATCCGCCGCTGGGGCGTCTCCAACTTCGACGTGGCGGACCTGCAGGAGCTCGTCGCGCTCGCCGCGGGCGGCGAAGCGGCGGCGAACCAGGTGCTCTACAACCTCGCGCGGCGCGGCATCGAGTTCGACTTGCTCCCGTGGTGCGCCGGGCGCGGCATCGAGGTGATGGCGTACTCGCCGCTCGACGAGGGAACGCTCGTCGCCCACCCGGCGGTGGCGGCGGTCGCGGGGCGGATCGGCGCGACGCCCGCGCAAGTGGCACTCGCGTGGGTCCTGCGCGACCCTCGCGTGGCGGCGATCCCGAAGGCTTCGACGCGCGAGCACGTGCGCGCCAACGCCGCGGCCCGCGACCTGAAGCTCGACGACGAGGCGCTCGCCGCCCTGGACCGCGCCTTCCCGCCGCCGAAGCGCAAGCAGCCCCTCGAGATCATCTGAGGCGCGCGGGCGCCGGGCGGCCGCGACGCGACGCGGTGCCCCGGCGAAGATCGCGCGTCGGTGCACGACGACACGCGAATCGCCCGTGCATCAGGACGTTGCGTGAAAGCGCGCGATTCGCGTTGCCGTCGGGCGACGAAAGCGCTTCGCGGCGCGGCGAGCAAACCGCACGCATGACGCGCGCGTGAGAGTGACGAAGCGCCTGCGTGGTCCTCTTGGCACGGTTCGTGTTAACGGTTCGGGACAACCCACAACGAGGGAGGTCCCATGAAATACGGCGAAGGTCTCTTCAACCGCGCTCGCGACACGCGCACCCCCGCGCCCGCACACCCGGTCGCCGCGAACGCGCCGTCGCTCGGCCCGGCCGCGGCGCCCGCGCGTCCAGCGCCCGCGCAGCCCCCGGCCGAGGCGCCCGCGCGCGCCGAGGAGACGGCCGGCAGCAAGCTCATCGTGGGACCCAACATCAAGCTGAAGGGCGTGGAGATCCACGACTGCGACACGCTCGTCGTCGAGGGGCGCGTGGAGGCGACCATGGTGAGCCGCTCGATCCAGATCGCCGAGCATGGCGCGTTCGAGGGCAAGGTGGACGTGGACGTCGCCGAGATCCGCGGCTCGTTCCAGGGCGAGATGACGGCGCGCAAGAAGCTCGTGATCCACGGCAGCGGGCGCGTGGGCGGCAAGATCCGCTACGGCAAGATCCTCGTGCAGGAAGGCGGGGAGATGACGGGCGAGGTGGGCGCGATCCACGACGGCCCCGTGGCGCTGGCGAAGCCGTAGCGCGGCATCGGCTCCCGGGCGCCCGCGTATGATGCGCGGGGGATCGCCCCACTCGCCCGGGAGCTCACGCATGGAAGAGGCGCCGCGCAAGCGGCTCGGCATCGCCGGCGCGGGCCTCATGGGCCGCGGCATCGCGCAGGTCGCGGCGCAGGCCGGATTCGAGGTGCGGCTCCACGATGCGCGCCCCGAGGCGACGGGCGCCGCGCGCGCGGCCATCGGGGACCAGCTTCGCCGCCTGGCGCAGAAAGGCAAGCTCTCCCCCGACGAGGCCTCACGGGCGGTCGAGCGCGTGCGGCCCGTCGCCGCGCTCGAGGAACTGGGGGATTGCGCCGTCGTGATCGAGGCGATCGTCGAGGACCTCGAGGCGAAGCGCGCGCTCTTCCGCGCGCTCGAGGGCGTCGTCGCGCGCGAGGCGATCCTCGCCACCAACACCTCGTCGCTTTCGGTCACCGCCATCGCGGCCGCGTGCGAGCATCCCGAGCGCGTCGCCGGCATGCATTTCTTCAGCCCGGTGCCGCTCATGAAGGTGGTGGAAGTGATCGAGGGCGTGCGGACCTCGCCGTCCGTGGCGCAGCGCCTGCTCGACCTCGGCCGCGCGTTCGGGCACACCGCGGTGCGTGCGCAGGATACGCCGGGCTTCCTCGTGAACCACGCGGGGCGCGCCTACGGAACCGAGGCGCTGCGCATCCTCTCCGAAGGCGTCGCAGGGTTCCACGTCATCGACGACGTGCTGCGCGAGGCGGCGGGATTCCGCATGGGGCCCTTCGAGCTGCTCGACCTCACCGGGCTCGACGTCTCGCAGCCGGTGATGGAATCGATCTACCACCAGTTCTACGAGGAGCCGCGCTTCCGGCCCTCGCCGCTGCTCGTGCAACGGCGGCTCGCGGGCCTGCTCGGGCGCAAGAGCGGGCGCGGGTTTTACGAGTACGTCGACGGCGTGCGGCAGCCGGTCGCGCGCGAGGAGGCGGTCGCGGCGCCGCGCTCGCAGGCCGTCTGGGTGAGCCGCGCCGATCCGGTCGTGCGCGGGCGCATCGAGGCGCTCGCGGCGAAGCTCGGCGCGCGCATCGAGGAAGGCGAGCGCCCTTCCGCCGACGCGATCTGCGTGCTCGCGCCGTGGGGGCCGGACGCGACGTCCGCGGCGCTCGCCGAAGGGCTGGACGCGCGACGCTGCGTCGCGATCGACGCATGGTTCGGGCTCGATACGCGGCGCACGCTCATGGGAACGCCGGTGACGCTCGCCGCGGTTCGCGATGCCGCCCGCGGCCTCTTCGGCGCGGACGCGGTGCCGGTCGCGTGGATCCGCGACTGCCCCGGATTCGTCGCGCCGCGCGTGATCGCGCAGATCGTGAACGTCGCGTGCGACATCGCGCAGCAGCGCATCGCCGCGCCCGGCGACATCGATCGCGCGGTGACGCTCGGCCTCGGATACCGCCAGGGCCCGCTCGCGATGGGCGATGCGCTGGGCGCGCCGCGCGTGCTCGCGCTCCTCGAGCGGCTCCTCGCCTTCTACGGCGATCCGCGCTACCGCCCCAGCCCCTGGCTCGTGCGCCGCGCGCGCCTGGGCGTCCCCCTGTCCACTCCCGAGGACTGACGCTCAGCCTTCGCGGGCGAGGCGCTCGGCGAGGCCGACGTAGGTGGACGGCGTGAGCGCGAGGAGGCGATCGCGCGCCTCCGCGGGGATGGGCAGCGTGCGGATGAAGGCGTGCAGCTCGTCGCGCCCGATGCCGCCCTTGCCGCGCGTGAGCTCCTTCAGCTTCTCGTAGGAGTCCGGGACGCGGTGCGCGCGCATCACGGTTTGCACCGCCTCGGCCAGCACGTCCCAGCTTTCGCCGAGGTCCGCGGCGATGCGCGCGGGGTTCGCCTCGAGCTTCTCGAGGCCGCGCAGGCACGCGTCGTAGCCGAGCAGGCAGTAGCCGAACGCGACGCCGACGTTGCGAAGCACCGTGGAATCGGTGAGGTCGCGCTGCCAGCGCGAGATGGGCAGCTTCTCGGCGAGGTGTCGCAGCAGCGCGTTGGCGAGCCCCAGGTTGCCCTCCGAATTCTCGAAGTCGATCGGGTTCACCTTGTGCGGCATGGTCGAGGACCCCACCTCGCCCGCCTTCACCTTCTGCTTGAAGTAGCCGAGCGAGATGTAGCCCCACACGTCGCGATCGAGGTCCACGAGGATGGTGTTCAGGCGCGCGGCCGCGTCGAACGCCTCGGCGAGCGCATCGTGCGGCTCGATCTGGATGGTGAGCGGGTTGTACTCGAGGCCGAGGCCCTCCACGAAGCGGCGCGAGAACGCCGGCCAGTCCATGCCGGGCACGGCGGCGAGGTGGGCGTTGAAGTTGCCGGTCGCGCCGTTCGCCTTGCCGAGCATGCGCACGGCGGCGAAGGCGGCGCGCGCGCGCTTCAGCCGGTGCGCGACGTTCGCCATCTCCTTGCCCAGCGTGGTCGGCGTGGCCGGCTGGCCGTGCGTGCGCGCGAGCATCGCGAGCCCCGCGTGCGAATGCGCGAGCGATTCGAGGCGCCCGACGATGCGGTCGATCGCCGGCAGCAGGACCTTGTCGCGCCCGCCGAGGAACATCCTCGCGTGAGCGAGGTTGTTGATGTCCTCGGACGTGCACGCGAAGTGGATGAACTCCGCCGCGGCCGAGACCTCGCGGTTCGCCGCGAAGCGCTCGCGCAGCCAGTACTCGACCGCCTTCACGTCGTGGTTCGTGGTGGCCTCGATGGCCTTCACGCGCCCGGCGTCCTCCAGCGAGAAGCGCGCCGCCGCCTCGCGCAGCTCCATCACCGTGTCCGGCGCGAAGGGGGCGAGGGGGGTGAAGGCGGGATCCTCCGAGAGCGCGACGAGCCATTCCACCTCCACCGCGACACGCTCGCGGATCAGCGCGAGCTCGCTGAAGTGGTCCTGGAGCGCGCGCGTCTTCGCGGCGTAGCGCCCGTCGAGGGGCGAGAGGGCGGTGAGGGAGGAAGGCATGGCGGGGAGGCGGAATTTTATCACGCGGCCCTCGCGCGCCCGCGGGACGGATTCAGGCGATCACGCCGCCGCCGAGGCACGCGTCGCCGCGGTAAAGCACCGCCGACTGGCCCGGCGTGACCGCCCATTGCGACGCGGCGAAATCGAGGTCGAACGCGTGCGGGCCCGACGCGCGAAAGTCGCATGCGGCGTCGGCCTGGCGGTAGCGCGTCTTCGCCGCGAGGCCGCCCTCGTCGGCCGGCGGCGCGCCCGCGATCCAGCTCGCGTCCTGGGCATGCAGGTGCCGCTTCCGGAGGAGCGGATGGTCGTGGCCCTGCACGACGACGAGCTCGTTGCGCGCGAGGTCCTTCCCCGCGACGTACCACGGCTCGGCGGAGGCGTCGCGCCGCCCGCCGATGCCCAACCCCTGCCGTTGCCCGAGCGTGTAGTACATGAGCCCTTCGTGCTCGCCCACGCGCGTGCCCTCCGGGGTGACGATCGCGCCGGGCTCGCGCGGCAGGTAGCGCGAGAGGAACTCGCGGAACGGCCGCTCGCCGATGAAGCAGATGCCGGTGGAATCGCGCTTGGCGTGGTTGGGCAGCCCCGCCTCGCGCGCGATGCGGCGCACCTCGGTCTTGTGCAGGTGGCCGACGGGGAAGAGCGTGCGCGAGAGCTGCGCTTGCGTGAGCCGGTGCAGGAAGTAGCTCTGGTCCTTGCCCGGATCCAGGCCCTTGAGCAGGACGAAGCCGCCGTCGCGCGCCTCCACCCGTGCGTACTGGCCGGTCGCGATGCGCTCGGCGCCCAGCGCCATGGCATGGTCGAGGAACGCCTTGAACTTGATCTCGGCGTTGCAGAGCACGTCCGGATTGGGCGTTCGGCCGGCGCGGTATTCGGCGAGGAAGCTCGCGAAGACGCGCTCGCGGTACTCGGCGGCGAAGTTCACCGCCTCGACGTCGATCCCGATGCGCTCCGCCGCCGAGACCGCATCGACCAGGTCCTCGCGCGTGGAGCAGTACTCGCTGTCGTCGTCCTCCCAGTTCTTCATGAAGAGGCCGACCACGTCGTGTCCCGCGCGCTTGAGCAGCAACGCGGCGACGGCGGAATCCACGCCTCCGGAGAGGCCGACGACGATCTTCATGGGGGGATGGGCGGGGGAGCGGGA
>DASUXK010000223.1:0-7562 GCA_036377935.1 Usitatibacter sp. | reverse complement strand
GGGCTGTACGGGCTCGCGTGCCCGGGATCGCGCAGCGAGAGCGCGTGCAGCGGGTTGGTTCCGACGATGGCACCGCCGCGCTCGCCCCAGACCTGCGCGCAATGCCGCAGGTCGGTGAAATCGCCGATGCCGGCGTTGCGCGACGAGCGCAACCCGTAGAGCTGCACCGTGGTGCCCCAGACGCGTCCGCCATCGGCGATCGCGGGCGGCAGGTAGCAGCGCTCGGGCGCCACCGCGACGAATCCCTCGCCCAGCGTGCGGCCGCCGGCGAGGATCGCGATGCGGTGGTAGCCCTCGGCGAGGTCCGCGGGCAACGGCAGGCGGAACGCGGCCGCGTTGCGTCCCCCGCGGCGGAATTCCTCGATGCGCTCGAGCGAGAGCGCGTCGAAGCGCTCCTCGCGCGTCTCGCCGCCCTCCTCGACGAGGCGCCAGGAGAGCGCGTGGCCGAGGGCTTCGTCGGGAAGCTGCAGGCGCAGGCCGTGGCCGAGGGCCGGGCGGCGCACGACGCTCATCGGCGCGACGATGCGGTCCCACAGCTCGCCCTCGTGCGCGTCGAGCGCCGCCTGCGCCGACGCCTCGTCGTGCGCGTCGACGCCGAACGCCTGCAGCAGCAGGCGCTGCGTGGCCTCGGGCGTGGCGCGCCACTCGCCCCAGATGTCGTGGTAGCCCGGCTCGATCCCGCAGAGCCGCGCGAGCCGCGCGAGGGCCGGTTCCATCAGCGCGCCTCGAGGCTCCAGGCGCCGCTCCACGGCCCGAACGCCGCGTCGCCGGCCTCGCCCGCGACGTGGATGCGCTCGCCCGCCGCCGCCGGGATGCCGCGCAGGGTCCCGCCGGAGAAATTCGCGCGCAGGTGCAGCCGCGCGCCGTCGCCGAGGGTCCAGTCCACCGCGAGCCCCGCGTCGCCGACCGTCTCGAAGCGCGCGGCGAAGCGCTCGCCCGCGAGGTGCGGCGCGACGAAGCGCGCGCGCTTGCCGAGCAGGTCGCGGTAGAGCGCGAGCCGGCGCGCGTGCGCGCCTTCGCCCGCCTCCTCCCAGCGCAGCTTCGAGCGCGCGAACGTCTCCGGCGCGCCCGGATCGGGGATGCGTTCGCGCGCGGCCGGGTCCCGGAAGCGCTCGAACGCGGCGAACTCGCGCCGCCTTCCTTCACGCACGGCCCGGGCGAGATCGTCGTGGAAATCGCAGAAGTAGAGGAACGGCGTGCTCGCGGCGAACTCCTCGCCCATGAAGAGGAGCGGGATCGAGGGCGCGAGCAGGAGCGCGGCCGTCGCGAGCTCGAGCGCCCGCGGATCGGCGAGCGCGGCGATGCGCTCGCCCAGGGCGCGGTTGCCCACCTGGTCGTGGTTCTGCAGGAACGGCATGAAGGCGAGCGGCGGCAGGTCCGCCGAGGGCTCGCCGCGCGCCTCGCCCGGGTGGAAGGGCGACGGCTCGCCCTGCCACGCGAACCCTTCGGCGAGCGCGCGCCCGAGGCGCGCCACGGGCCGTGCCGCGTACGCGCCGTAGTAGCCGTCGCTCTCGCCCGTCGCCAGCACGTGGGCGGCGTGGTGCCAGTCGTCGTTCCACTGCGCGCTGGCGCGCACCTCGCCGCGCAGGAAGCGCGACTGGTTGCGGTCGTTCTCGAGCACGAGGTGCACGTGCCGCTCGCGCCCCGGTCCCGCGGCGAGCGCGCGCGCGATGTCGGCCACGATGTGCGTGGGCGAGTCGTCGGCGATCGCGTGCACCGCGTCCAGGCGCAGGCCGTCGAGGTGGAACTCCTCCACCCAGTAGAGCGCGTTGTGCACGTAGAACTCGCGCACCGGCCCGGCGTGCTCGCCGTCGAAGTTGATCGCCGCGCCCCACGGCGTGTGGTGCGCCGGGTTGAAGAATTGCGGCGCGTAGCGGTGCAGGTGGTTGCCCTCGGGCCCGAAGTGGTTGTACACGACGTCGAGCAGCACCATGAGCCCGCGCGCATGGGCGGCGGCGATGAAATGCTTGAAGTCCCCGGGCGTGCCGTAGGCGCGGTCGGGCGCGAAGGGCAGCGCCCCGTCGTAGCCCCAGTTGCGCCGTCCCGCGAAGTCCGCGACGGGCATCACCTCGAGCGCGGTCACGCCGAGCGCGGCGAGGTCGTCGAGGCGCGATTCGGCGGAGCGGAACGTGCCTTCGGGCGTGAACGTGCCGATGTGCAGCTCGTAGACCACCGCCTCGCGCCACGGCCGGCCGCGCCACGCGTCGTCGGTCCAGTCGAAGTCGCGCGGATCGACGACGAGGCTCGGGCCGTTCACGTCGTCGCGCTGCGCGCGCGAGGCGGGATCGGGCACCGGCTCGCCCTCGTCCACCCGGTACGCGTAGGGCGTCCCGGCGCGAACGCCTTCGACGCGCGCGGCGTGCCAGCCGCCGGGCTCGGGCCGCATGGGGATCTCGCGGCGCGCGCTCGCCTCGCCCAGCACGAGCGCGACCTCGCGCGAGCCCGGCGCCCAGAGGCGGAAGCGTGCGCCGCCTTCGTCCAGCGCGGCGCCGAACGGCATCGCGTGCGCGCGCTTCATGCCGGCTCCGGCGGAAGCTGGCGCAGCACGACGAGCGAGCGGCCCTGCAGCGGATAGGTGCCGCCCGGGCGCGTGCGCTCCGGCGGCACGTCGCCGGTCTCGGTGGACGTGTCCACCTCGCCCACCCAGCTCCCGCCGTCGCCGGGCTCGGGCAGCTGGAACTCGATCACGTCGTGGTGCGCGTTGAAGAGCACGAGGAAGCTCGCGTCGTGCAGCGGCCGCCCGCGCTCGTCGGTCTCGGGGATGTGCTCGCCGTTGAGCCACATGCCGAGGCAGCGCGCGAAGTCCTTCTCCCACTCCTCGGTCGTCATCTCGTTCCCGTCGGGCTTGAGCCACGCGACGTCCCTGCGCCCGAGCTCGTCCACCGCCACGCCCAGGAAGAAGTCGCGCCGGCGCAGGACGGGATGCGCGCGGCGCAGCCGGATCATCTTCTTGGTGAAGTTGAGGAGCCGCCACTTGGGATCGTCCCAGTACCAGTCGAGCCAGGTGGTCTCGTTGTCCTGGCAATAGGCGTTGTTGTTGCCGTGCTGCGTGCGGCTCACCTCGTCGCCGGCGAGCAGCATCGGCACGCCCTGCGACAGGAGGAGCGTCGCGAGGAGGTTGCGCTTCTGCTGCTCGCGCAGCTGCACGATCGCCGGGTCGTCGGACGGGCCCTCGACGCCGCAGTTCCACGAGAGGTTGTTCGCGTTGCCGTCGCGGTTGTCCTCGCCGTTCGCCTCGTTGTGCTTCTCGTTGTACGAGACGAGGTCGTTCAGCGTGAAGCCGTCGTGGGCCGTCACGAAGTTCACGCTCGCGCACGGCCCGCGCTCGTTCCACGCGTAGAGATCGGAGGAGCCGGTGAGCCGCCGCGCGAAATCGCCGATGAGGCCGCCGTCGCCCTTCCAGTAGGCGCGCATCGTGTCGCGGTACTGGTCGTTCCACTCGCCCCAGCCGGGCGGGAAGTTGCCGACCTGGTAGCCGCCCTCGCCGAGGTCCCACGGCTCGGCGATGAGCAGGCGCGGCGAGAGCACCGGATCCTGCCGCAGGACCGCGAAGAAGGTGGCGAGCGCGTCGAAGTGCGGGCTGCTCCTCGCGAGCGAGGTCGCCAGGTCGAAGCGGAAGCCGTCGACGTGCATCTCCGTGACCCAGTAGCGCAGGGAATCGACGACGAGCTGCAGCACGCGCGGGTTGCGCAGGTCCAGCGTGTCGCCGCAGCCGGTGAAGTCGGCGCAGTAGCGCTTGTCGCCCGCGAGCCGGTAGTACGAGTGGTTGTCGATGCCGCGGAAGGACAGCGTGGGCCCGTGTTCGTTGCCCTCGCCGGTGTGGTTGTAGACCACGTCGAGGATCACCTCGAGGCCCGCCGAGTGCAGCGTCTTCACCATCGACTTGAACTCGTGCACGGGGTTCGCCACGCCGTAGCGCGCGTCGGGCGCGAAGAAGCCGATGGTGTTGTAGCCCCAGTAGTTCACGAGCCCGCGCTGCACGAGCGCGCGGTCGTCGATGAAGGCCTGGATCGGCAGCAGCTCGATGGTGGTGACGCCGAGCGACTTCAGGTGGTCCACGACCTGCGGCGTGGTGAGGCCCGCGAACTTGCCCTTCGTGGCGTCGGGCACGTCGGGATGGCGCTTGGTGTACCCGCCCACGTGCATCTCGTAGATGATCCGCTCGTTGCACGCGTGGCGCGGCGGCCGGTCCTCGCCCCAGCTGAAGGCGGGGTCCACCACCTGGCACTTGGGCATCATCGCCGCGTCCTCGCGCCGGTCGAAGGAGAGGTCCTCGCGCTTGCTTCCGATGGTGTAGCCGTAGTGCGCGTCGCTCCAGCGCAGGTGCCCGACGATGCTCTTCGCGTACGGGTCGAGGAGCAGCTTGTGCGGGTTGAAGCGGTGGCCCTTCTCCGGCTGGTACGGCCCGTACACGCGGTAGCCGTAGAGCTGCCCGGGGCGCGCCTGCGGCAGGTAGCCGTGCCAGACGAAATCGGTGCGCTCGCGAAGCGGGATGCGCTGCACCTCGCGCCGCCCGGCCTCGTCGAAGAGGCACAGCTCCACCTTCTCCGCGTGGCGCGAGAAGATCGCGAAGTTCACGCCCTCGCCGTCCCAGGTCGCGCCGAGCGGATGGGGCGAGCCTTGCCACAGCTCCACGTGGCTGGTCGCGGGGGATTTGATCACGGGCCGGCGAGCTCCAGCAGGCCGCGCAGCGGGATCGACACCCAGTCCGGGCGCTGCGCGAGCTCGTAGCGCAGCTCGTAGAGCGCCTTCTCGACGAGGAACAGCTCGAGCAGCGACTGGAACCGCGCCGCGTCCTGCGGCACCGAGGCGAGGCCGGCGGAAGCGCGCCGGTAGCCGTCGCGGAAATGCACGGCCGCGTCGCGCTCCCACGCCGCCACCGCGGCGAGCGAGGCCTCGCTCGGCGTGGCGCCGGGCGTGCGCCGCAGGCGCGCCGCGTGCGCCGCGTAGCTGAAGGAGCGCAGCATCCCGGCCACGTCGCGCAGCACGCTCGACTTCGCCCGCCGCTCGGCCATGGAGCGGGCCGGCTCGCCCTCGAAGTCGACGATGACGAAGTCGTCCTGCGCCACGAGCACCTGGCCCAGGTGCAGGTCGCCGTGGAAGCGCGTCTTCATCACCTGCGGCCCCGGCGCCTTCACCCCGCTCACGCGAGCGCGCAACGCCTCGCGCCGCTGCACGAGCGCGGCGGCCTGCTCGCGCACCGCCGCGTCCAGGCCCGGCAGCGCGGCGTCGAGCGCGGCGAAGCTCTCGTCCATCTCCTTCCCGACCGTGGCTTTCCACGACTCGACGTCGGCCTGCGTGATGGGCTCGGGATCGAAGGCCGGATCGCCCGTCGTCACGCACAACGCGCGGTGCAACTCGCAGATGCGCCGGCCGAGGAGCGCCATGCGCCGCAGGTGGAACTCGAACGCCGCCGCCTCGCCGGGGCTCTCGGCGCCGGTCGCCGCGGGGTGCGCGGGCGCGAGCATGTTGCCCAGGTGCTGGCACGTGAGCTGCCACAGGTCGCCCTGGTTCTCGATGAACTTCTGCAGGATGGCGAGCGTCACCGGCTCCTCGCCCTCGCGCACGTACTCCATGGCGCCCAGCACCGGCGCGATGTTCGGGAAGGGCGAGACCTCGGTGAGGAAGCGCCCGAGCTCGAGCTCCGGGTTCACGCCGTCGCGCATGCGCCGGTAGCCCTTGAGGAAGAGGCGGTTGCCGAAGAAGACCGCGGTGTTGCTCTGCTCCACCGCGGGCACGCGCACCTCCTCGGCGATCGCGCCGGCGAGCGGGCCGTAGGCCGCCGTCGACGAGAAGCGCAGGCGCCCCGGGCCGACCGGCACGTCGAGGTTGGCGCCCATGGCCCGGGCGACCGAGCGCGTGAAGGCGGAGTCGGCGAACGCGGCGTAGAAGACGCCCACGCGATCGCGATGGCGCACGCGCACGATCGCGTTGTTGCCGTACTTCTCCATCGGGTCGTGGCTGCGCGACTCCCAGTCGATGCCCATCGGGATGAAGTAGCGCTGGCAGCCGCCCGCCGCGAGGTCCACCTCGAGGAAGACCAGGCTCCACGTCGCGCCGTCGATGCGCCACGGGGCGAGCAGCGTCACGCGCGTGTCGGCGACCGGCTCGCTCCTCGCCGCGAACCAGCGTCGCTGGCGCAGGTACGGCAGCAGCACCTCGTCGCGCAGCCTCTCGTGGCTCGCGTGCACGAAGAACTCGCCGGGCTGCGGCGCGGCGCCCGCGCGGTCGAGCACCTGCTGCCAGTTCGCGGCGAGGACCAGCACGGGGATGCGGCGCGTCACGAGCCGCTCCTCGTGCCAGCCGGGCGGCTTCGCGTCGCGCGCGAGGCGGAACGCCATGTAGCCGTGGCCGGCGAGGGTGAAGAGGTACGGGAGCTTTCCCACCGGCGGGAAGGGCTCCTGTCCCAGCAGCTCCACGGGCACGCGGCCCTCGAAGCGGGCGAGGTCCAGCTCCACCGCCTGCGGCACGCGCGAGAGGTTCGCCACGCACAGGATCGCCTCGTCGCCGTGCTCGCGCACGTACGCGAGGATCTTGCGGTTGCCCGGCTCGAGGAACGCGATCGTGCCGCGCCCGAACGCCTGGTAGCCGCGGCGCGTGGCGACGAGGCGCCGCGTCCAGTGCAGGAGCGAGGAGGGGTTGCGCAGCTGCGCCTCGACGTTGACCGCCTCATAGCCGTAGATCGGGTCCATCACCGGCGGCAGGTAGAGCCGCTGCGGGTCGGCGCGCGAGAAGCCGCCGTTCCGGTCCGGCGACCACTGCATCGGCGTCCTCACGCCGTTGCGGTCGCCCAGGTAGATGTTGTCGCCCATGCCGATCTCGTCGCCGTAGTAGAGGATCGGCGCGCCCGGCATCGTCATGAGGAGGAACGTGATGAGCTCGATCTTCGAACGGCTGTTCTCCATGAGCGGCGCCAGGCGCCGGCGGATGCCCACGTTCACGCGCATCCGCGGGTCGTTCGCGAAGATGCGGTACATGTAGTCGCGCTCGCGGTCGGTGACCATCTCGAGCGTGAGCTCGTCGTGGTTGCGCAGGAAGATCGCCCACTGGCAGTGGGCGGGGATCGGCGGCGTCTGGGCGAGGATCTCCACCAGCGGGTACCGGTCCTCCATGGCGATCGCCATGTAGAGGCGCGGCATCATGGGGAAGTGGTACGCCATGTGGCATTCGTCGCCGTCTCCGAAGTACTGGCGCACGTCCTCGGGCCACTGGTTCGCCTCGGCGAGCAGCAGGCGCCCGCGGTAGTGCCGGTCGAGGTGCGCGCGGATGCGCTTGATGACCGTGTGCGTCTCGGGAAGGTTCTCGTTGCTCGTGCCTTCCCGCTCGACCAGGTAGGGGATCGCGTCCAGCCGGAAGCCGTCCACGCCCATGTCGAGCCAGAAGCGCATGATCTTCAGCACCGCGCGCAGGACGTGCGGGTTGTCGAAGTTGAGGTCCGGCTGGTGGCTGAAGAAGCGGTGCCAGTAGTGCTGCTGCGCGACCGGGTCCCACGCCCAGTTGGACGACTCCGTGTCGGTGAAGATGATGCGCGTGCCGGCGTACTTGTTCGGGTCGTCGCTCCA
>DASUXK010000222.1:0-7236 GCA_036377935.1 Usitatibacter sp. | reverse complement strand
GAGGACGGGCGCTTCGAGTTCGACCTGCCCCTCGCGCTCGCCGGCACGCACCATCGGCTCGCGGTGTGGGAGGCGATGCAGCGCATCCCGGCGGGCGCGACGCGCACCTACGGCGAGCTCGCGAAGGAGATCCGCTCCTCGGCGCGCGCGGTGGGCGGCGCGTGCGGCGCGAACCCGATCCCCGTCGTCGTTCCCTGCCATCGCGTGATCGCGGCGGGCGGCGACCTCGGCGGCTTCATGGGCGAGCGCGGCGAGGGCTTCGAGCGCCACATCAAGCGCTGGCTCCTCGGGCATGAAGGCGCTCTCGGAAGCGAATAGCCGCGTGCTCGACCGCTTCTGCGACGGCCTCTGGCTCGCCGACGGGCTCGCGCGCAACACGCTCGAGAGCTACCGGCGCGACGTGCGCGGCTTCGCCGCGTGGCTGGAGGGCGCGCACGGCCGCTCGCTCGTCGAAGCGCAGGCGGCGGACCTGCAGCGGCATCTCGCCTGGCAGGTGGAGGAGAAGCGCTCGAGCCCGCGCAGCACCGGGCGCCTGGTCTCGGCGCTGCGGCGCTTCTACCAGTTCGCGGTGCGCGAGGGCCTGCGCGCCGACGATCCCGCGGCGTTCCTCGACCGGCCCAGGCTGCCGCGGTCGCTGCCGAAATCCCTCCCCGAGGCCGAGGTCGAGGCGCTGCTCGCCGCGCCCGAGGTCGGGACCGCGGCGGGCCTTCGCGACCGCGCGATGCTCGAGACGCTCTACGCGAGCGGGCTGCGCGTCTCGGAGCTGGTGGGGCTCAAGCCCGTGCAGGTGAGCCTCGACATGGGCGTGGTGCGCGTCCTGGGCAAGGGATCGAAGGAGCGCCTCACGCCGCTGGGCGAGGAGGCGGTCGCGTGGATCCAGCGATACGTCGCCTCGGCCCGGCCCGAGCTCCTCGCCGGGCGCAAGTCCGATGCGCTCTTCGTCACCGCGCGCGGCGGGCCGATGACGCGCCAGGCGTTCTGGGCGCTCGTCAAGCGCCACGCGCGCAAGGCCGGGATCGCGCGCGCGATCTCGCCGCACACGCTGCGCCACGCGTTCGCCACCCACCTCATCAACCACGGCGCGGACCTGCGCGTCGTTCAGCTCCTGCTCGGCCACGCCGACATCTCCACCACGCAGATCTACACCCACGTCGCGCGCGAGCGGCTGAAGGCGCTGCACGCGAAGCACCACCCGCGCGGATGATCGATCTCGCCAACCTCTCGCCCTGGCTGCTCGTCGTGACGCCGCTCACGATCGTGCTCGCGTACACGGTGTTCGGCCTGACCGGGTTCGGCTCGACCGCGGTGTCGATCCCGATCCTCGCCCATTTCCTGCCCGTCTCGTACCTCGTGCCGCTCATGGCGCTCGTCGATTGCGTGTGCTCGGTGTTCCTCGGCACGACCAACCGCGAGCACGTGGCGAAGGAGGAGCTGAAGTGGCTGGTCCCGGTGATGTTCGGCGGCGTGCTGATCGGCACCACGGTGCTCGTGAAGGTGCCCGACCACTACCTGCGCGTGGGGCTCGGCGTCTTCGCGACGGCGATCGGCATCTACAGCATCGTGAACCCGCAGATCCATCGCCGCATCTCGCGCCTCTGGGTGCTGCCCATCGGGCTCGTCGGCGGCGCGGTGGCCTCGGTCTTCGGCGCGGGCGGGCCGATCTACGCGACCTACCTCACGGCGCGCCTCGGCGACAAGAGCCAGGTGCGCGCGACGACCTCGGCGCTCATCTCCTTCTCCGCGTTCAGCCGCGCGATCATCTACACGCTGAGCGGCCTCGTGCTGCACGTCGGCGTCGCCCTGGGCGTGGTCGCGATCGCGCCCTTCGTCTGGATCGGGGTGAGGCTCGGCACGCGCATCCACGTCGGCCTCACCCAGGCGCAGATGCGCCGCGTGGTGGGCGGCCTCCTCGTCTTCACCGGGCTCTCGCTCCTCTGGCGCCTCGTGCTGCACTGGTTCACGGGATGAAGGGCGCGTCGACCCCGGCGACCGAGCTCCTCGCGCGCCACGGCGTCCCGTACACCGAGCACACGTACGAGTACGTGGAGCATGGCGGGACCGCCGTCTCCTCGAGCGCGCTCGGCGTGCCTGAGCACGCGGTCGTGAAGACGCTGGTGATGGAGACCGACAAGGGCGATCCCCTGGTGGTCCTCATGCACGGCGACCGCAAGGTCTCGACCAGGGATCTCGCGCGTGTCGCGGGCGCGAAGCGCATCTTCCCCTGCA
Source organism: Usitatibacter sp. (assembly GCA_036377935.1). Classification (GTDB taxonomy): domain Bacteria; phylum Pseudomonadota; class Gammaproteobacteria; order Burkholderiales; family Usitatibacteraceae; genus Usitatibacter. Next base: position 5,010 of record DASUXK010000222.1, on the reverse strand, counting down.
AGCCCGAGGTCGCGCAGCGCCACTCGGGCTACCTCGTCGGCGGCACCTCGCCCTTCGGCACGCGCAAGACGATGCCGGTCTACCTCGAGCGCTCGGTGCTCGATCTTCCCCGCATCTACATCAACGGCGGGCGCCGCGGCTTCCTCCTCGGGATGGAGCCGCGCGTGCTCACGCAGGTGCTCTCGCCCGTCCTTGTTGACGTGGCGACGGAGGAGTAATCTGCCGCGAGCCCGCGCGGCGCCGCCCGCGGCCATTCGGGAGGAGCCATGAGCATGATCGAAGCGGATTCGCCGGGCGCGGAGCCCAGGCTCGCGCTGCCCGCGCGGCGCTGCCCGGCGGGCGCGGGATGGAGCTGGATCGTGCACGGCTGGCGGCTCTTCGCGCGCGCGCCGCTCATGTGGATCCTCGCCGTCCTCGTGTGGGTGGTGATCGCGGTCGTCGTGAACTTCCTGCCCATCGTCGGCGGCCTCGTCTTCCAGGCGGTGAACGGCGCGATCGCCGCGGGCTTCATCGTCGCGTGCCGCTCGATCGAGCGCGGCGGCGAGTTCGAGCTGGAGCACCTCTTCGCCGGCTTCCGCGATCGCTTCGTGAGCCTGCTCGTCGTGGGGCTCATCGTGATGGCGGGCTACGTCGCGATCTTCCTCGTGTTCGGGATGTCCTTCGGCTTCTCGATCCTCGGGGCCCTCATGACGGGCGACCCGAACACCATCGCCTCGAGCATCATGGCCTCGGCGCTCACGCTCGCCCTGGGCGGGCTCGTCGCGCTCGCGCTCACCATCCCGCTCATGGCGGCCTTCTGGTTCGCGCCGGCGCTGGTGATCATGCACGGCCTGGGCCCGGTGCAGGCGATGAAGGAGAGCTTCGTCGGCTGCATGCGCAACTGGATACCCTTCCTGGTGTGGAGCGTCGTGATGACCATCTTCGCGATCGTCGCGGCGCTGCCCGTCCTGCTGGGCTACCTCGTCTGGATCCCGCTCGCGATCGCGTCGACGTACGCCGCGTACCGGGACATCTACACCGAGCGGGAGCCCGATGCGCCTTTCGCCTAGACGAGCCGCCCGAGCAGCGTGAGCGCCGCGGACAGCAGCAGCGTGGTGGTGAACGGTAGGTAGATGCGCCGGCCCTTCCAGCGGAAGGTGACGTCGCCGGGCAGGCGCCCCAGCCCGTACCGCGAGAGCCAGGGCGTGGCCGCCGTGAGCACGACGATGCCCACGACGATCACCAGCAGCCACTTCAGCAACGGCAGCTCACTCGCCGGGGTCGCGGCGCCGCTCGAGCGTCACGCCCACCTTGCGCACGTTGCGCACGTGGCCGAGCTTCGCGACCGACAGGCGCACCCACGGCGCCTTGAACTCGTCGATGAGGATCGCGCACACGTGCTCGGCGAGCGCCTCGAGGAGCTTGAAGCGCCGCTCGGCGAGCGCCGCGTTGATGCGCTCGACCACCTCGCCGTAATGCACGGTATCGCGGATGTTGTCGGTGAGGCCGACCTCGTTGCCGGGAATGCCGATCTCGATCTCCATCTCGAGGGTCTGCGCGCGCTGCGTCTCCCACTCGTAGATGCCGACCCACGCGTCGACGCGGTACTCGCGGAGGAAGATCGTGTCCATGGCGCGCTATTGTAGAGTATGGCCATGACGGCGTTCCTCTGCGCGCTGGGCGGCTACCTCGCCGGATCGATCCCCTTCGCGCTCCTCGTGAGCCGCGCCATGGGCCTGCCGGATCCGCGCACCTACGGCTCGGGCAACATCGGCGCGACCAACGTGCTGCGCTCGGGCAGCCGCCGCGCCGCGCTCCTCACGCTCGTGGGCGACGCCGCGAAGGGCTGGGCCGCGGTGCTCGTCGCCGCATCGCTCGGGCTCGCGGCCGGGCTCGTCGCGCTCGTCGGCTTCGCCGCCTTCCTCGGCCACGTCTTTCCGGTGTGGCTGCGCTTTCGCGGGGGCAAGGGCGTGGCGACCGCGGCGGGCGTGCTCATCGCGTTCGACTGGCGGTTGGGCCTCGGGGTGATCGGTGTTTGGCTCGCGGTCGCCGTGATCACGCGCTACTCGTCGCTCGCCGCGATCGTCGCCGCCCTCGCCGCGCCCGCGATCGCGTGGTGGATCGCGGGCCCGGGACCGAGCCTCTACGCCGTGGCCGGCATGGCGCTGCTGCTCCTGGCGCGCCATCGCGCCAACATCGCGAAGCTCGCCCGCGGCGAGGAGAGCCGCATCGGCGAGAAAAAGGCCGCGCAAACTTCCCCTCCGGCATAGAATGGGCCCGCCATGACGGACGAAGAAGACCTCGACCTCGACTTCACCAAGCCGCCGTCGAAGCCGGCCCCGCCCCCGCCGCCCGAGCGCGTGGAAAGCGCGAAGAAGGAGGCGGCCGCCGGACGGCCCGAGCTCGCCCGCACCGGCTTCTACGTGGCGATGGCGCGCCGGCCCAAGGAGAAGGTGGTGCCGCGCAACGGCAGCCGCCACACCATCCTCGTCGTGGAGGACGACAACGACCTCCTCAAGCTCGTGACCGAGGTGCTCGCGAAGGCGGGCTTCCTCACGCGCTCGGCGAAGAACCGCGCCGAGATCAACGCCGAGTTCAACAAGGTGCCGCTGCCCGACCTCGTGCTCCTCGACGTGACGCTGCCCGACAGCGACGGCTTCTCGATCCTCGAGCGCATCCGCGGCAACCAGAAGATCACGCGCATGCCGGTGGTCCTCATGACGGGCAAATCCGCGGTCACCGACATCGCGCGCGGCCTCTCGCTGGGCGCCGACGGCTACGTGACGAAGCCCTTCAAGATCAGCGGCCTCATCGCCGCCGTGAACACCGTCCTCGCGCTCGACTGAGCGTCAGCGGCGCCGGCGCGGCGGGTGGCGCCACCACGTCGCCGCCACGAGCAGCGCGAAGCCGACGTACATCGCGTCGAACACCCACGGCGGCGCCGTCCAGAAGAGCACGGAGTGGACCCAGCGCGCGACGAATCCCTCCGCGGGATGCGCGCCGCGCAGCGCGTCCTCCCATTCGGTGAGCGGGCAGGGCGAGCCGAAGAGCGATTCCGCCGCGACATACGCGATCGCGGCGAGGTGCAGGCTGCGGAACCACGGGTCGAAGGCGAAGCGCCGGCCCTTCGCGATGCCCCACCAGATGGCGGCGAGGCCGCCCACGACGAAGAGCACGAAGGCGGCGTGGACCGCGAGGACCGCGTCGGCGAGGAGCCGCGCGCTCACTCGGCCGCTTGCTCTTGCAGCTCGGCGCGGGCCGGCAGCGAGGCGCCGCCGCGAGGGTAGGGATAGAGCGTGTTGAGCGAGGCGGTGGCGCCGTTCGACTGCACGATGCGGCAGTGCTCGCGCCGCAAGAGCCGCGGGTGCGCGACGCCGCACGAGTGCGCGATCATCTCGATGTCGCGGTTCATGCCCATCGCGTAGTTCGCGACGCGCAGGTACTTCTCCTGCACCACGAGCCCGCGCTGCAGCCGCGGGTTGTGCGTGGTGATGCCCGTGGGGCAGGTGTTGGTGTGGCAGCGCAACGCCTGGATGCAGCCCAGGGAGAACATGAAGCCGCGCGCGGTGTTCACGAAATCCGCGCCCACGCAAAGCGCCCACGCGGCGCGCGCGGAGGTGACGAGCTTGCCCGAGGCAACCAGCCGCACGCGCTCCTTGAGCCCCGACTCGTAGAGCACGTCGGCCGCGCGCGGCAGCGCCTCCTCGATCGACAGGCTCATGTGGTCGAAGAGCGCCTGGGGCGCGGCGCCGCTGCCGCCCTCGCCGCCGTCGATCACGAGGAAATCGGGCGCGTACTCCAGGCCGCGGCGCAGCACGTTCTCGGCGATGTCGTTCAGGAACCACCACCCGCCGATCGCCGTCTTGATGCCGACCGGCCGCCCCGTGAGCGCGCGGATGGCCGCCACCTGGTCGAGGAGCTCGGTGGTGCTCGCGATGTCGCGATGGCGGTTGGGCGAGAGCGAGTCCTCGCCGGCGGGGATGCCGCGGATCGCGGCGATCTCGGGCGTGACCTTCCCGCCCGGCAGCACGCCGCCCTTGCCCGGCTTCGCGCCCTGCGAGAGCTTGATCTCGAAGGCCTTCACGCGCGTGGCGAGCTCGCGCGCGCGCTCGGTGGAGAAGTTGCCCTCGGCGTCGCGGATGCCGTACTTCGCGGTGCCGATCTGCATGATCACGTCGCAGCCGCCCTCGAGGTGGTAGGGCGCGAGGCCGCCCTCGCCGGTATCGAGCCAGCATCCGGCGAGCGCCGCGCCGCGCGAGAGCGCCTGCACCGCGGGCCTGGAGATCGCGCCGAAGCTCATGGCGCTCACGTTCACGATGGAGCGCGCGAGGAACGGGCGCTCGCACCATCCTTCGCCGATCACGAGCGGGGGCGTGGATTGCTTCTCCCATTCCTGCACGGGGAAGGGCGCGTTCACGAAGAGGATCGCGCCGGGCGACTTCATGTCGTAGGTGGAGCCGAAGCCGATGAGGCCGCCGCCGTCCTCCTGCTTCGCGACGCGGTAGACCCACGCGCGCGTGGCGCGGTTGAAGGGCATCTCCTCGCGGTCGCCGGCGAAGAAGTACTGGCGGAAGTATTCGCCCTGGCGCTCGAGGAAGTAGCGCAGGCGCCCCACGACGGGATAGTTGCGCAGGACCGCATGCTTCTTCTGCGTGACGTCCTCGATGAACCAGAAGACGATCACCGCCGCGATCACGAGCGCGAGGAGCGTCCCCGCGCCGACCGACAGGATGCCGAGAGCCTGCGACATGGCGATCTCTCCCGAGAGCGTCGTTGGGGAGGCGTGAAGCCGCCCCAGTATATCGCGGCGCCTTTCAGGGCAGCAGCGCGCGCCGCAGGGATTCGACCGTCTCGGCGGAAGGGAAATCCGCGCTCACGGGGCGCGCGGCCGCGATGCGCCCGCCGCATTCTTCCGCGCAGGCGAGGGCGAGGTCGCCGCCCGCGGCCACGCCGATCACCGCCACGCGCGAGGCATCGAGCGCGGGGTCGTCCTGCAGCCGGTCGAGGAAGGCGCCGATGTCGCGGACGCTG
>DASUXK010000221.1:0-5027 GCA_036377935.1 Usitatibacter sp. | reverse complement strand
CCGCCATCACCGCCTTGAAGGTCTTCGGGTTCTCCTCGCGGAACTTCGAGGTCGACCAGACCATGAGGAAGGAGTTCGCGCCGCCCATGACGTCGTACGAGTTGAGCACGGTGTGGATCTTGGGGTTCTCGAGCGCGATGTTCTGGAACGGCGGCGACGTGAACTGCGCCGTCACCTCGCCCTGGCCGGAAAGGAGCGCCCGCAGCCCCTCGGGGTGCGTGAGCTTCACCATGAGCGGGTTCAGCTTCTTGTAGTTCTCGATGCCGTATTCCTTCGCGACCGCCATCTGCAGGTAGATCGTCTGCACCGAGGAGCCGGCGCCGGCGAGCGCAATGCGGTCCTTGTTCGTGAAGTCCTTGATCGTCTTCACGTTCGGGTCGCGCGTGATGAGCAGGCACGGCATCGAGGAGAGCGTGGCCACGCCGCGCACCTCGATCGACTTGCCGACCGTCTTGTCCCAGAGGATGAGCGCCGGCCCCGTGCCGCCCGCGGCGAAGTGCAGGCTTCCGGCGAGCAGCGCGTCGTTCGCGGCGGAGCCGGCGCCCAGCTTCGCCCACGTGACCTTCGTCTCCGGCAGGCCCTCGGCCTTCAGGTGCTTCTCGATCAGCTTGTCGTGCTTCATCACGGTGAGCTGCATGTAGCCGATGCCGAACTGCGACATCATCTTCACCTCGCTCACCTCGGCCGCCGCGAGCGTGCAAGCCGCCAGCCCCACCACGCCGGCGATGCGCGCCAGCCATTCGATTCGTTTCATCGTCCCCTCCGGTTGTCGTTGCCTTGCTCTGGATCGCCCGCCGGCGCGGTCAGCCGACCGCCCCCGCCGACGCCCGGCTCACGATCTGCGCCGCGAGTCCGGTGTGGACGCGCCCGTCGCGGAACTCCTCCGAATCGAGGATCGCGACGAGCGCGGGTACATTGTGCTTCACGCCTTCGATGCGGAACATCTGCAGTGCAGCAATCAGCCGGTCGATCGCGGCGGCGCGGGTGTCGGCATGCGCGATCACCTTGGCGAGCAGCGGGTCGTAGTGCGGCGTCACCTCGCGTCCCTTCGCGTAGCCGGTCTCCACGCGGATGCCGGGGGCGCAGGGCGGCGCGAACTCGACGAGCTTGCCGGGCGAGGGGAGGAAGCGCTTCGGATCCTCCGCGTACACCCGCGCCTGGATCGCGTGGCCCGTGGCGCGCGGCGCGGCGGCGAGGATCGCGTCGAGCGATTCGCCCGCGCTGCTGCGCAACTGCGCGGCCACGAGGTCGATGCCCGTCACTTCCTCGGTGACGCCGTGCTCGACCTGCAGGCGCGTGTTCATCTCCAGGAAGCGGTACTCGCCCTCGGGCGAGAGCAGCATCTCGACCGTGCCGAGGTTGTCGTAGCCCAGCCGCGAGAAGGTTTCGGCGAGGCTCGCGAGCAGCGGATCGAGGCGCTCGCGGTCCACGCGCGGGGCGCGCGCCTCCTCGATGATCTTCTGGTGGCGGCGCTGCACCGAGCAATCGCGCTCGAGCACGTGCGCGACGTGGCCGTGCCGGTCGCCCAGGAGCTGCACCTCGACGTGGCGCGGGCGCTCCACCAGGCGCTCGAGGTACACCTCGCGGTTGGCGAAGCCGCGCTCGGCCATGGAGGCGGCGCGCTCGACCGCGGCGAGGAGCTCCTCGGGATTGCGTGCGGGGAGCATGCCGATGCCGCCGCCGCCCGCCGCCGGCTTCACGAGCACCGGATAGCCGATCTCCTCCGCGGCGCGGCGGACCGCTTCCGGCTCGCCGGAGAGCACGCCCGATCCGCGGCCCACGGGCAGGCCCTCGGCCGCGGCGAGCTCCCGCGCGCGCGTCTTGTGGCCCATCGCCTCGATCCATTTCGGCGCGGGGCCGATGAACCGCAATCCCCGCTGCTCCACGGTGCGCGCGAACGCCGCGTTCTCCGAGAGGAAGCCGTAGCCCGGATGCAGCGCGTCGCAATGCAGCTCGCGCGCGGCTCGCAGGATCGCCTCCTGGTCGAGATAGCTCTCGCGCGCCGGCGCGGGGCCGATGCGCGCCGTCTCGCTCGCGAGCGCGAGCCACGGCGCGTCGCGGTCCGCATCGGAGTACACCGCGGCGCAGGCAATGCCCAATTCGTTGCACGCGCGCAGCACCCGCGAGGCCACCGCCCCCCGATTCGCCACCAGCACCTTGCGGAAGATGGCCATCGTCAGTAGCTCGTGGGCCAGGCGCGCATCAGGTGCTGGCCCCTGCCGTTCGTGAGCCTCAGGCGGTGCACCTCGAGCATGCGAAGGAGGTAGTCGCGCGTCTCCTCGGGGCGGATCACCGATTGCGCGGCGTAGATCGAGGCGATGTCCCACGGCGCGCTCTCCCGGCTCATCGCCGCGAACGCCTCGTCGTAGCCGGGCTGGCCGGGCTCGAGGCCGTGCACGATCTTCACCGCGAACTGCGGATCCATGAAGCTCACCTCGGCGGTGGGCCAGACCGCGACCTCGTCCGAGTTCTTCCCGCCGCCCATGTTGAGGTACGCCTGGCCGTAGCTCTTCCGGAGGATTACCGAAAGCTTGGGCACCGTGACGAGCGAGAGCGCGTTCATCATGTTCATGATCTTGCCCGGGGCCTTGCGCCGCTCCGCCTCGGTGCCGATCACGAAGCCAGGGGTGTCCACCAGCATCACGACGGGGATGTTGAACGAGTCGCACATCACGAGCAGGCTCGTGATCTTCTCGCACGCCTCGGTGTCCATCGCCGCGCCCTTGTAGAGCGGGTTGTTGGCGACGATGCCGACGGTGTGCCCCCCGAGCCGCGCGAGGCCCGTGGTCGCGACCTTGCCGAAGCGCGCCTTCAGCTCGAAGTAGCTGCCTTCGTCGACGATCGCGCGCACCACCTTGCGCACGTCGTAGACCTGCGTGCGCGAGAGCGGCAGGTGCCGCAGGATGTCCTTCATCTGCGCGCCGGATCCCGCCGGGACGGGCGCCACGGGCGGCGCCTCGTTGTGGTGGCTCGGCAGGTACGACAGGAAGCGCTTGATCGCGTCGATGGCTTCCTCGTCCGTATCGACCACGACGTCGGCGAAGCCCGTCACCTCCGAGTGCAGCTCCCAGCCGCCCAGCTCCTGCGGATCGACCTCCTCGCGGATGGCGAGCGAGGCGAGGAGGGCGCTCGAGACGGCGAGCACCGCGCCCTTGCGCATCACGTTGAAGTCGGAGAGCACCGCGTACCACGACGACGAGCCGTACGACATGCCGAGCGTGGCCGAGGCCCACGGCACCTCGCGCATGCGCCGGTACTGCAGCCCGTCGTTGCCGAGGAGCGAGCCCATGCCGCGCGAGCCCATGTGGTCCGGCATGCGCGCGCCCGACGATTCGCCGAGGAAGACGAGCGGCATGCCCCGCTCGGTGGCCACGCGCTTCATGTGCGCGATCTTGCGGCCGTTGGTGGCGCCGCTCGAGGCGCCCATCACGGTGAAGTCGTTGGAGACGGCGGCCGCCATGCGGCCGTCGATCTTCCCGAAGCCGGCGATCTTGCCGTCGGCGGGCGACTTCTCGCGGTCGGGCGGATTCGCGGAGGTCGAGAAAAGCCCCGACTCGACGTAGCTGCCCGGATCGAAGAGGCGGGCCAGGCGCTCGCGCGCGTCGAGCACGCCGGCGGCCTTGCGCCGGGCGAGCTTCGCGGGCCCGCCCATGCCGAGCGCCTTCGCCTCGCGCTCGGCGAACTCGCGCTCGATGCGTTGGCGGCGCTCTTCCACGGGGTCCTTCGGATTGTCGTGCGGTTTGTCGTCGGGCATCTTGGCTGTTTCGTCATTCCCGCGCCGGCGGGAATCCATCGCGGGTTCCCGCCTTCGCGGGAAAGACGCGAATTTTCAAAAGGCGCGAATTTTCAAAGGATGAATCGCTGGTACTTCTCCAGCGCGAGCCGCGCGCTCTTCAGGCCGTTGCGGCGGATGACCTCGGCCTCCTCGCCGTCGCCGCGGCACATCGCCTGCAGCATCGCGACGTGCTGCTTGCGCCCCACCTCGGCGCGCCCGGGCAGGATGATGATGCGGCGGATGAGCACCTGGGTCTTCTCGAAGATGGTGTCGAGCATCTCGGCGAGTACGGGATTGCGCGCGGCCTCGATGATCTTGCGGCGCAGCGTCTCGTAGTGGTCGATGTACTCGTGCAGGTCGCCGCGGTCGATGAGGTCCTTGAGCGGGCCCTGGAAGCGCGCGAGGTCCTCCTTCCAGCTCTCGTGCGGCACGTTCTGCGTGGCGAGCCGCGTGGCGAGGCCTTCCAGCACCTCGCGGATCTCGTAGATGTGGAAGACCTGCGAGAGGTCCAGTCGCATCACCACCGCGCCGCGATTGGGGATGCGCTCCACGAGGCCGCGCTGCTCCAGGGCCCCCAGCGCCTCGCGGATGCGCGCGCGCGACACGCCGAACTCCCCGGCGAGATCCGTCTCGCGCAGCTTCGCGCCCGGGGCGATGTGCTGCTGCGCGATGCGGATGCGCAGCACCTGGAAGATCCCGGAGGCGCCGGTCGCGCCTCGCGCGGCCGCCTTGCGTGCGCTGCTGCGCGTCCTCGGGGATTCTCTGGACAAGATGGTCTTTCACGCCGAAGGAAGGGGCCCGGAAATGGCGGGGCGGCCTGCGCGGCGGCCCCATGCGGCACCGTACACCGGGCCCGCGAAAAGTGTCAACATTCGTGTAAACAAATCCGTTGACGCATTGCGGCGCGCGTTCCAGAATGCAGCGTCGCAGACGGGAAGGAAGAGATGACGCAAGGGGAGCCGCGGCCCGCGGGGCCGCTCGCCGGTTACCGGGTGCTGGAGATGGGATCGACGGTGGCGGGTCCGTTCTGCGGCCGCTTGCTGGCCGATTTCGGCGCGGAAGTGATCAAGGTGGAGCCCGCCGAAGGCGACGCGGTGCGCACGATGGGCAAGCGCTTCCACGGCAAGTCCCTCTACGCCGCGAGCATTTTCCGCAACAAGTCGCTGGTGTCGCTCGACCTGAGGAAGCCCGAGGGCCAGACGCTCGCGCGCGCGATCGCCGCGAAATGCGACGTGGTGGTGGAGAACTTCCG
>DASUXK010000220.1:0-7193 GCA_036377935.1 Usitatibacter sp. | reverse complement strand
CTCGGCCCCTACGACTTCTGGGCGATCGAGTACGGCTACAAGCCGCTCGACGGCGCCCACGAGAAGGAGGAGCTCGCGAAGATCGCCGAGCGCGGCTCGAAGGAGCCCTGGCTCGCGTACGGCACGGACGAGGACGGGTTCGTCGGCGGCTCGCCGCAGGGCATGGACCCGACCGTGAACGTGTGGGACCTCTCGAGCAGCCCGCTCGCCTACTACCGCAAGCGCCTCGAGCTCTCGCGCGAGCTCTGGACGCGCCTGGAGGCGAAGCAGCTCAAGCCCGGCGAGACCTACGACAGCCTGCGCCGCAGCTTCCTCGCCGGCTTCAACCAGCTGGGCCGCGCGCTCGTGCCCGCCACCAAGTACATCGGCGGCATCGTGCAGGTGCGCGACCGCGCCGGCAGCGGGCGGCTGCCGTATACGCCGATCCCGGCCGCGCAGCAGCGCGAGGCGCTCAAGATCATCGCCGACGGCATGTTCTCGGTGGAGAGCTTCAAGTTCAAGCCGCAGTTCCTGGCGAGCCTGCCGTACAGCCGCCTCGACTACTTCGACGCGATGTCGAAGGGCGCGAACGTGACGAACCAGCCGATGATCAGCCTGCCGACGACCGTGCTCTCGATGCAGCGCCAGGTCCTCGACCAGGTGATGAGCGACGTCGTGGCCGAGCGCGTGATCGAGTCGCAGGAGCTGGTGGCGGATCCGAAGGAGGCGTTCCACCTCTCCGATCTCTACGACACGCTGCAGGATGCGATCTGGAGCGAGTTGAAGACCGGGCGCGAGATCACGTCGATGCGCCGCAACCTGCAGCGCGAGCACCTGCGCCGCATGGTGAACGTGCTGCTGCACCCGTCGGCGAACACGCCGGCCGACGCGAAGAGCCTCATGCGCATGGAGGCGCAGCAGCTCGCGGGCGAGATCCGCAAGGCGAAGGCGAAGCCCGGCTTCTCGAAGGAGACGCGCGCGCACCTCGCCGAGAGCCTGGAGACGCTCGAGCAGGCGCTGAAGGCGCCGCTGGTTCGCACCGCCGCCTGACGCTCCCGCCCGGACCCGGAAAAGGGGTCGGATGACTTTTCCCGGACGCCGGAAAAGTCACCTGACCCCTTTTTCGTACAATATCGCCTTGGTGACCCGACGCCGAACCCCCTCCGAGGAAGTGACCTTCAAGCCGGTCGACAACGGCCGGCTGGCGGCCCTTTGCGGCCCGCTGGACGCGAACCTGCGCCAGATCGAGACCGCCCTGGACGTCGGCATCTCGCACCGCGGCGAACGCTTCACGATCTCGGGGCCGAAGGAGAAGGCCGCGCTCGCGGCGCAGGCGCTGCGCCGGTTCTACGACGCCGCGGGAAGGGACCTGAGCGTCGAGGACATCCAGCTCGGGCTCGTCGAGATCGCGCACCCGCGCTCGCCGCGCGAGAAGGAAGCGCCGCCGCTCATGATCCCGCGCCGCTCGGAGCTCACGGCCCGCACGCCGCGCCAGGCCGAGTACCTGCAGAACATGCGCAGCTGCGACATCACGTTCTGCGTCGGCCCCGCGGGGACCGGAAAGACCTTCCTCGCCGTGGCCGCCGCGGTCGACGCGCTCGAGCGCGACGCGGTGAAGCGCATCGTGCTCACGCGCCCCGCGGTGGAGGCGGGCGAAAAGCTGGGTTTCCTTCCCGGAGACCTCGCCGCCAAGGTCGATCCCTACCTGCGCCCGCTCTACGACGCGCTCTACGACCTCATGGGATACGACCGCGTGAACCGCAGCTTCGAGCGCGGCGCGATCGAGATCGCCCCGCTCGCGTTCATGCGCGGCCGCACGTTGAACCACGCGTTCGTGATCCTCGACGAGGCGCAGAACACGACGCCCGAGCAGATGAAGATGTTCCTCACGCGGATCGGCTTCGGCTCGAAGGCGGTGGTGACCGGCGACGTCACGCAGATCGACCTCGCCAAGGGACAGGCCTCGGGCCTCGTCGACGCGCGCGAGGTGCTCTCCGGCGTGCGCGGCATCGCGATGACGCAGTTCCAGTCCGAGGACGTGGTGCGCCACCCGCTGGTGCAGGCGATCGTCGATGCCTACGACCGGCGCGCCCGCAAGAAGGCGTGAGCGCGTCGTTGCCGCGAAGGCGGGAACCCATCCTGGCGGTCCAGCGAGCCTCGCGCGCCGCCCATGTCCCTTCGGACCGCAGGCTGCGCGCATGGGCCCGCGCCGTGCTCCCCGAAGCCTCGGAGGTGACCGTGCGCTACGTGGGCGCGGCCGAGGGCCGGCGCCTCAACCGCGAGTTCCGGGGAAAGGACTACGCGACCAACGTGCTGAGCTTTCCGTACGAGGCCTCGCGCGGCCGCGTGAGCGGGGACCTGGTGATTTGCGCGCCGGTGGTCGCCCGCGAGGCGCGCGAGCAGGGCAAGCGCGTCGAGGCGCACCACGCCCACCTCCTGGTGCACGGGCTCCTGCACCTGCGCGGCTACGACCACGAGCGCGACGAGGATGCGCGGCGCATGGAGCGGCGCGAGCGTTCGATCCTCGCGAAATTCGGATTTCCCGATCCGTATTAAAGTATTGCGGTCGCAACTCCCCGTCCTGCGAATGAACGAGCCCGCGAAGCCGAGCCTGCTCGAGCGGCTTTCGTCCCTGCTGCTGCGCGAACCCGAGGACCGCGAGCAGCTGATCGAGCTGCTGCACCACGCCTTCGAGCGCCGGCTCCTGGATGCCGACGCGCTCTCGATGATCGAGGGCGTGATGCAGGTCTCCGAGACCCAGGTGCGCGACGTGATGATCCCGCGCTCCCAGATGGACATGATCGACGTGGCCGAGAGCCCGGCGACGTTCATCCCCTTCGTGATCGAGACCGCGCACTCGCGCTTCCCGGTCTTCGAGGACAACCGCGACAACGTGATCGGCATCCTCCTCGCCAAGGACCTGCTGCGGTTCTACGCGGAGGAGGAGTTCAGCGTGCGCGACATGCTGCGCCCGGCCGTGTTCGTGCCCGAGGCGAAGCGCCTCAACGTGCTCCTCAAGGAGTTCCGCGCCAATCGCAACCACATCGCCATCGTGGTGGACGAGTACGGCGGCGTGTCGGGGCTGGTCACGATCGAGGACGTCATCGAGCAGATCGTGGGCGACATCGAGGACGAGTACGACTTCGACGAGACCGAGGACAACATCCTCGTCGACCGCAGCGGCCGCTACCGGGTGAAGGCGGTGACCGAGATCGCCGACTTCAACGAGCGCTTCGGCACGCAGTTCTCGGACGAGGATTACGACACCGTCGGCGGGCTCGTCGTCGGCCGCTTCGGGCGGCTTCCCAAGCGCGGCGAGACCATCGTGATCGACGGCTTCTCGTTCCAGGTGCTGCGCGCCGACAGCCGCAAGGTCCACTCGCTCCTCGTCGAGAAGCCGAAGGAGCCGCAGCAGTGACGTCGCTTTCGGCGGCGCCGCCGGCGCGGCCGGCGCGCGCCGTCGCCGCGGGCCTGCTCGTGCCGCTTGTGTGCGGCGCCGCCTGCGTCTTCGCCTTCGCGCCGTTCTACGCCTGGCCCGTGCAGGTCCTCATGCTCGCGGTCCTGTTCGCCGTGTGGGGCGCGAGCGGCTCGACGCGCCAGGCGTGGCTCTCGGGATACGCGTTCGGCCTCGGGTATTTCCTCGCGGGCGTCTCGTGGGTGTTCGTGAGCCTCTACGAGTACGGGGGGGTGCCCGCGATCCTCGCGGCGCTCGCCACGTTCCTCTTCTGCGCATACCTCGCGCTCTTCCCGGCGTTCGCCGGGTGGATCGCGGTGCGCTGGGGCGGCGACTCGCGCGCGCGCCGGCTCGCGCTCGCCGCGCCCGCGTGGGTCGCGCTCGAGTGGCTGCGCGGCACGCTCTTCACGGGCTTTCCCTGGCTCAACACCGGGACCTCCCAGGCGCCCGCGAGCCCGCTCGCCGGCTTCGCGCCCTGGCTCGGCACCTACGGCGTGTCCCTCGCGGTGTGCGCGGCCGCATCGCTCCTCGCGGCGCTCGCATCGACGCGCTCGCTCGCTCGCGCGCGCTTCGCGCTCGCCCTGGCGCTCGCCGCGCTCTTCCTCGCGGGCGGGCTCGCGCGGCTGCCGCAATGGTCCCGGCCCGCGGGCCCCGCGCTTCGCGTGGCGCTCCTGCAGGGCAACGTGGAGCAGCAGATCAAGTGGCTCGAGGAGATGCGCACCCGCGCGCTGCTCGACTATCGCCGCATGATCCTCGAGGCGAAGGCGCCCGTCGTGATCCTGCCGGAGACGGCGCTTCCCGCCTTCATCGACCAGCTCCCGCCCGACTACCTCGAGAGCCTGCGCGAGGACGCGCGGCGCGACGGCAAGGAGATCCTGCTCGGAACCGTCGAGAGGACGGTTCGCGACGGCGCGTACGACTACTACAACAGCGTCGTGCACATCACCGGCCCGCATCGCGAGTCCTACCGCAAGCGCCACCTCGTGCCGTTCGGCGAGTTCATCCCGCCGGGCTTCGGCTGGACGCTGCGGATCCTGCACATCCCGATGAGCGATTTCTCGCGCGGCACGAGCACGCAGCCCCCGCTCGAGGCGGGCGGCGTGCGCTTCGGCGTGGCGATCTGCTACGAGGACATGTTCGGCGAGGAGGTGATCGACCAGCTCCCCGCCGCGCAGGTGCTCGTGAACGTGAGCAACGACGCCTGGTTCGGCCATTCGCTCGAGGCCACCCAGCACCTCCAGGCCTCGCAGATGCGCGCGCTCGAGACCTCGCGCTGGATGGTGCGCGCCACCAATACCGGCGTGACCGCCGCGATCGACGAGCACGGGCGCGTGGTGTCGCAGCTTCCCGAGTTCACGCGCGGCACGCTGGTCGCCGACGTCGTGCCCCGCGACGGGTCCACGCCCTACGTGCGCATGGGCAACCTCCCGGTGCTGCTGCTGGTCGCCGCGGCCCTCGCGGCGCTGCGCCGCCGCCCGCGGTAGCGCCGGCGGGCCGCGAGGCGGCCGCGCGGGGCGCGAGGGGCGGACGCGCTCCCCTATAATCGACGCTTTGCCCCGCCGCTTCCCGATGCTCACTTTCCAGCAACTGGTCCTGCGCCTGCAGCAATACTGGGACCGCCAGGGCTGCGCGATCCTCCAGCCCTACGACATGGAAGTGGGCGCGGGGACCTCGCACACCGCGACCTTCCTGCGCTCGCTCGGCCCCGAGCCGTGGCGCGCCGCCTACGTGCAGCCGTCGCGCCGTCCCAAGGACGGGCGCTACGGCGAGAACCCGAATCGCCTGCAGCACTACTACCAGTTCCAGGTCGTGCTCAAGCCCTCGCCGCCCGACATCCTCGAGCTCTACCTCGGCTCGCTCGCCGCCGCGGGCTTCGACCTCGCGAAGAACGACGTGCGCTTCGTGGAGGACGACTGGGAGAACCCCACGCTCGGCGCCTGGGGCCTGGGCTGGGAAGTGTGGATGAACGGGATGGAGATCACGCAGTTCACCTACTTCCAGCAGGTGGGCGGCCTCGACTGCAAGCCGATCACGGGCGAGATCACCTACGGCCTCGAGCGCCTCGCCATGTACCTGCAGGGCGTGGAGAACGTTTTCGACCTGGTGTGGACCGAGTGGGAGGAGAACGGCGTCCCACGGCGCCTCACCTACCGCGACGTCTACCACCAGAACGAGGTCGAGCAGTCGGCCTACAACTTCGAGCACGCCGACAGCCCCTCGCTCTTCCGCCATTTCGCCGACCACGAGGCGATGGCCAAGCGGCTGATGCAGGCGCAGCTCGCGCTCCCGGCCTACGAGCAGGTGCTCAAGGCCGCGCACACGTTCAACCTGCTCGATGCGCGCGGGGCGATCTCGGTTACGGAGCGCGCGGGCTACATCGGCCGCATCCGCGCGCTCGCGCGGGCCGTGGCGCAGAGCTACTACGATGCGCGCGAGCGGATGGGCTTCCCGATGCTCGCGCAGCGGGGCGCGGCATGAGCGCGCCCCTGCTGGTCGAGCTCTTCTGCGAGGAGCTGCCGCCGCGCGCGCTGCGCCGGCTGGGCGAGGCGTTCGCGCAGGGTGTCGCCGACGGCCTCGCTTCGCGCGGGCTGCTCGAGACCACCGCCTCGGTCGAGGCCTTCGCAAGCCCGCGGCGCCTCGCCGCCCTCATCCAGGACGTGCGCGGGAAAGGCGAGGACCAGGCGGTCGAGGAGAAGCTCATGCCGCGGGCCGTCGCCCTCGACGCGGGCGGCCAGCCCACGGAAGCGCTGAGGAAGCGCCTCGCGAAGGTGGGCCGCGGGGAGCTCGCCGATCGCCCCGGTCTCGCGATGGGCGCGGACCGCGTGGAGATCCGCAAGGAGGGCAACGCGGAGTACGCGTACCTGCGGCGGATCGCGGCGGGCCAGGCGCTGCAGGCGGCGCTCCAGGCCGCCCTCGAGGAGGCCATCGAGAAGCTGCCCATCCCCAAGGTGATGAGCTACCAGCTCGCCGACGGAGCCACGACGGTGAAGTTCGTGCGCCCCGCCCACGGGCTCGCGGCGCTGCATGGCGCGCAAGTGCTCGCGGTCCATGCGCTCGGGCTCGAATCCGGCCGCACGGTCCATGGCCACCGGTTCCAGGGCGCGCAGGACATCGTTCTCGCGAATGCGGCCGAGTACGCCCCGAGGCTGCAATCCGAGGGGAACGTGATCGCCTCCTTCGACGCGCGCCGCGAGGAGATCCGCCGCCAGCTCGGGCGCGCCGCCGATGCGCTCGGCGCGAGCCTCGGGCCCGAGGAGAGCTACGCGGCGCTCCTCGAGGAGGTGACGGCGCTGGTGGAGATGCCGACCGTCTATCCGGGAAGCTTCGAGGAGCAGTTCCTCGCGGTGCCCGCGGAGTGCCTGGCGCTCACGATGCGGCAGAACCAGAAGTACTTCCCGCTCTTCGACGCGGCGGGCAAGCTCACGAACCGCTTCCTCATCGTGAGCAACATGCGGCTCGCCGATCCCGCCAACATCGTCCACGGCAACGAGCGCGTGGTGCGCCCGCGCCTTGCCGACGCGCGCTTCTTCTTCGAGACCGACCGCAAGGTGCCGCTCGCCGACCGCGTGCCGCAGCTCGCGACGATCGTCTACCACAACAAGCTCGGCACGCAGCTCGAGCGCGTGGAGCGGCTGCGGCGCCTCGCCACGCGCATCCAGTCGATGCTGCCGCGCGGCGAGCTGGGCCGCCCCTACGCGGACCGCGCCGCGTGCCTCGCGAAGGCCGACCTGGTCACGCTGATGGTCGGCGAGTTCCCGGA
>DASUXK010000219.1:0-3003 GCA_036377935.1 Usitatibacter sp. | reverse complement strand
TGCCGAGCAGCGATTGAAAGTCGATGCCGTCGATCACGTCGAGCGGGTCGATGGTGTTGCCTTTCGACTTCGACATCTTCTGGCCCTCGGCGTCGCGCACGATGGCGTTGATGTAGACGTCGCGGAAGGGCACCTCGCCCGTGAAGTGCAGGGTCGTCATGATCATGCGCGCGACCCAGAAGAAGATGATGTCGAATCCCGTGATGAGCACCGAGGAGGGCAGGTAGAAGCGCCGCTCGCCTTCCAGCTTCGCCTCGTCGGGCCAGCCCAGCGTGGAGAAGGGCACGAACGCGGAGGAGAACCACGTGTCCAGCACGTCCGGATCGCGCGACTCGGGCGCGATGTGCTTGCCCGCCGCCTTCGCGCGCGCGAGCGCCTCCTCGTAGTCGCGCCCGACGAAAGGCGTGCCGTCCATCGCGTACCACGCCGGCACCTGGTGGCCCCACCAGAGCTGGCGCGAGATGCACCAGTCCTGGATGTTCTCCAGCCACTGGTTGTAGATCTTGGTCCACTCCTCGGGCACGAAGCGCGTGCGCCCGTCGGCCACGGCCTTGAGCCCCGCCTGCGCCATGCCGGCCATCGCGACGAACCATTGGTCCGAGAGCATGGGCTCCACGACCGCATCCGAGCGCTGCGAGCGCGGCTGCATGAGCTTGTGCGCCTTCACGCTATCGACGAGGCCCGCGGCGTCGAGATCCTCGAGCACGCGCTCGCGCGCCGCGAAGCGGTCGAGCCCGCGGTAGCGCTCGGGCCCGTTCTCGTTCACCTTCGCGTCGAGCGTGAAGATCGAGATCATGGGCAAGCCGTGCCGCACCCCTACCTGGTAGTCGTTGAAGTCGTGGGCGGGCGTGATCTTCACCACGCCGGTGCCGAAGGCGCGGTCGACGTACTCGTCGGCGATCACGGGAATGAGGCGATCGGCGAGCGGCAGGCGAACGTTCTTGCCCACGAGGTGCCGATAGCGGTCGTCGTCGGGATGCACCGCGACCGCCGTGTCGCCCAGCATCGTCTCGGGTCGCGTGGTCGCGACGACGAGGTGGCCGCTCCCGTCCTCGAGCGGGTAGCGCAGGTTCCAGAGCTTGCCCGTCTCCTCCTTCGATTCCACCTCGAGGTCGGAGACCGCCGTCTGCAGCACCGGGTCCCAGTTCACGAGGCGCTTGCCGCGGTAGATGAGGCCCTCGTCGAAGAGCCGCACGAAGACCTCGGTCACGGCGCGCGAGCGCGCCTCGTCCATCGTGAAGTACTCGCGCGACCAGTCGCAGGAGGCGCCCAGGCGCCGCATCTGGCGCGTGATGGTCGAGCCCGACTGCTCCTTCCACTCCCACACGCGCTTCACGAACCCCTCGCGGCCCAGGTCGCGGCGCGACGTTCCCTGCGCCTCGAGCTGGCGCTCGACCACCATCTGCGTGGCGATGCCCGCGTGGTCCGTTCCCGGCTGCCACAGCACGTTCTCGCCCTTCATGCGGTGCCAGCGCGTGAGGACGTCCATCAGCGTCTGCTGGAACGCGTGGCCCATGTGCAGCGTGCCCGTCACGTTGGGCGGCGGGAGCTGGATGGAGAACGAGGGGCGCTTGGGATCGAAGGTCGCGGCGAAGTAGCCGCGCGATTCCCAGGTCGGGTACCAGCGCGATTCGATCGCGTGGGGGTCGAAGGCTTTGGCGAGTTCGGTCATTTCGGGTTGCGTCGTTTCAAGGCTTCCGCCACGGCATCGCCGATGGCGTTGGCGAGCTCCTGGCGCAGCTCGGCCAGCGCGCCGGCCACCGCCGAGTGCACCTCGCCCGCGAGGTGCTCGGCCACGCGCTTCTCCAGGTCGTTGGCGAGGCGTCCTTCCACCTCGGCGAGCACGCGCGCGAAGACGTCGCGCGCGATGTCGCTCGAGAGCTCGGCCGCGGCATCGGGCGGCTCGGCGACGAGGTCCGTGAGCACCGGGACGGCGGCGGGATCCGGGCTCGCGGCGGGCGAGCCGGGAGCGGCGCGGCGCAGCAGCGCATCCGCGCGGCCGAGGACATCCTTGTCATCGGCCAAGGGGCTTCTCCGCGCTCTCGATGGCGTTCACCTTGATATCGTAGCCGCGCTTGCGATAGAAGGCGTAGCGGCTCCTCGCGCGCGACTTGTCCTCCTCGTCGTTGGCGACGATCTCGAGCAGCCGCTCGAAGGTGGCGAAGAAGGGCGGCCATTCGTCGGCGAGGTTGAGCAGCACGTCGTGGTGCGGCAGGTGCTCGTCCGAGGTCGCGAGGATCACCGGCGTCTCGGCGGCGAGGCCGGAGCCCGCCCAGCAATGCGGGACGAAGCGCGTGGACTGGAAGGTCCAGAGCTCGCGGTCGAATCGGCCGAGCAGCTCAGCATCGGGCGAGAAGACGACCACGCGGCTCGCCTCGCCGTACGCCTTGGCTGCGAGCCGGCAGGCGAAGCGCAGCTTGTCGTCGGCGTAATGGTAGAAATCGATGCGCGTCACGCCGCGGCGGCGCGGCGCGCGAGGAAGTGGGCGAGCAGCGGCACGGGGCGGCCCGTGGCGCCCTTCTCGGCGCCGCTCTTCCACGCCGTGCCGGCGATGTCCAGGTGCGCCCACGGGTACGCCTTCGCGAAGCGCGAGAGGAAGCAGGCCGCGGTGATCGAGCCGCCGGCGCGCGAGCCGATGTTGGGGAAGTCGGCGAAGTTGCTCTTCAGCTGCTCCTGGTAGTCGTCCCACATCGGCAGGTGCCACGCGCGGTCCCACGCGCCTTCGCCCGCCTGCACCAGCTCGCGCGCGAGGGGATCGCTGTTGGCGAAGAGCCCGGTGGCGACGTGGCCCAGCGCGATCACCATCGCGCCGGTGAGCGTGGCGATGTCCACCACCGCCGCCGGCTTGTACTTCTCGACGTAGGTGAGCGCGTCGCAGAGGATGAGCCGGCCCTCGGCATCGGTGTTGAGGATCTCCACCGTCTGGCCGGACATGGTCTTCACGATGTCGCCCGGCTTGATCGCGTTGCCGCCCGGCATGTTCTCCGTGGTGGGCACGACGCC
>DASUXK010000218.1:0-3145 GCA_036377935.1 Usitatibacter sp. | reverse complement strand
GGCTTCGCGCGAGAACCGCCGAGCTTGCGGGGCGGCCCGCCCGCGAGGTCCACCAACCAGTAGTCGCCACGCGTGTTCTCGCGCCACACGCGCTCGGAGTTCGTGTAGACGAGGAGGCGCTTGCCGTCGGGGGACCAGGTGTAGTCCTCCACCTCGATCGGCGTCGCCTCGCCGCGGGGAATCAGCCGCGCCGCCGTGAGCAACACCGTGCGCTGGCCGCTCGCGGCGTCGTACTGCACGAGGTCACGCCACTCCGCGTTCGACGCCGAGCGCTCGAGGCGCGTGTACGCATCCATGCCCGGCCGCCAGCGCGCGCCGCCGAAGCCCTGGGCGAAGAACTCTGGCGAGGCGAAGATGCGCTGCACCGTGAGCGCGGAGTCTGGGCGCTGGGCCGCCGCCGGTGCCGGCAGGACCACGCCGGCGAGCACGAACAGGAGAACGAGCGAGCGCGCCTGGCGCGCGAAGCGAACGATCATGGCGGTCCTGGGAGACGGGATGCACCACGATAACCCGCCGCGCGAATGGCCGGGAAGCCGCAGTGCCCGGTGCAGCGGCCGCAAGACCCACTTCATGGAAGGATCTCCTTGCGCCTCCAGTCGGTGCATCCGAATGTTTACCATGCCCTCGCTCCAGTCGGTCTTCCTCTTCCTTGCCGTGGTCGGGGGCGCGCTCGTGCTGCTCCAGGGGCTCGCGCCATTGCTCGGCATGGGCGACCACGGCGCCGATGGTCACGACGTCGGTGCCCTGCACCACGACGCGGCGAACGGCGCCACCGCATCGCCCCTCGGTGCCTTCAACTTCCGGAGCGTGCGCGCCATCGCCGCCGGCGTCGCCTTCACCGGCATCGGCGGGCTCCTCGCGCTGCGACGGTTCGACGGATTCACGTCGCTCGCCCTCGCGCTGCTCCTCGGCGGCGCCATCTACGTCTTCGTGGCGTTCGTGATGCGCGCCTTCACGCGTCTCGAGGCCGACCACTCCGTGCACCCGCTGAGCGCCGTGGGGCAGCAGGCCGTCGTGTCGCTCCCGATACCCTCACGGGAGGTGGGGCCGGGCAAGGTCCGGCTCGTCGTCGCCGGACGGCACGTTGAGTGGCCCGCCGTCCAGGCCGAGAGCGCGCTGCCCGGCAGCACCATCGACGCCGGCACGCCCGTGCAGGTGGTGGATGCCGCCGATGACACGACGCTCACCGTCGTTCCGATCTCGCACGTTTCCTGATCGTTCCCCTCACCCTGCGTTCCGTGCTGCATTCCACTGTCGTCATCCCCGCCATTGCCGCGGCGCTCCAGCTCTCGTCGAGCGAGCCGTCGAGCATTTCCTCCATCCTCGCCGCGATCCCCGGCGCGGTGATCCTCGGCGCCGCCGTCGTGGCGCTCCTCGCCGGCCTCGCGCTGCTGTTCGTGAAGCGCTACGTGCGCTGCCCGGCAAACAAGATCCTCGTCATCTCCGGCCGCGTGGCGGGTGAGGGCGCGGCCCGCTGCATCTCCGGCGGCGGCACCTTCGTGTGGCCGGTCGTGCAGGAGTACGAGTTCCTCTCCCTCGATCCGGTGCGGATCGACGTGAAGCTCCCCGACGCGCTGTCGCTGGAGAACATCCGCATCAGCGTGCCGTCGGTCTTCACCGTCGCCATCGGCACCGAGGAGGCGGTGCGCCAGAACGCCGCCATCCGCCTCCTCACGCTGAGCCACGAGCAGATCGAGTCCACGGCGCGGGACATCATCATCGGCCAGCTGCGCGCCGTGATCGCGACGATGAACATCGACCAGATCAACCGCGACCGCGAGGCGTTCCTGCAGCGCGTGCAGCACCAGCTGGAGCCCGAGCTGCTGAAGGTGGGCCTCACCCTGCTCAACGTGAACATCCAGGACCTGCGGGACGAGTCGGGCTACCTGGAGGCGCTCGGCAAGCAGGCCGCGGCGCAGGCGATCCAGAAGGCGCGCGGCGACGTGGCCGAACAGGAGAAGCAGGGCGCGATCCGCGTCGCCCTCGCCGAGCGCGAGCAGTCGGTGAGCGTGGCCGAAGCGCAGAAGGAGCGCGACATCGGGCTCCAGCAGGCGACGCGCGAGCGCGCGGTGAGCATCGCCGCCATCCAGAAGGAGCAGACGGTGGGCGAGCAGCAGGCCGCGTTCGAGCGCGACGTGGCGGTGAAGGAAGCCGAACGCCAGAAGCGCATCGCGGTGGCGGCGGCAGACGCCACGGCCATCGCCGGCGAAGCGGACGCGCAGGCGAAGGTGGCGCGCACCCAGGCGTCGCTCGCCGTCACTCGCGCCGAGGCGTCGCAGCAGTCGGAGATCGCGCAGCGCACGGCGACGGCCGAGATCCAGCGGGTGGAGAACGAGGCGCAGGCGCGCGCCGCACTCGCCCGCGCCGAACGCGTGGAGGCCGAGCGCCGCGCCGAGCTGGAGGCGCCCGCGAAGGCGGAGAAGGCGCGCATGATCGTGCAGGCCGAAGCCGACGCCGAGCGGGTGAAGATCGCCGCCAAGGCCGAGGCGGAGGCGACCTTCGCGCGCCTCGACGCGGAAGCGCGAGGCAACCTCTCCATCATGGAGAAGAAGGCGGAGGGCCTGCAGAAGATGGTCGCTGCCGCGGGGGGCAACCCGGACGCCGCCTATCGCCTGCTCTTCCTGGAGCAGATGCCGCAGGTGACGGAGACGCTCGCCGGCGCCATCGCCAACATCAAGTTCGACAAGGTGGTGCTGTGGAACGGCGCCGGCGGCAACGGCACGGCGAGCGGCGTGAGCGGCCTCGTGGAGGACCTCGTGCGCGTGCTGCCGCCGTTGATGCAGGTGGCGGAGGAGGTGGGCGGCGTCCAGCTCCCCGGCATCTTCGGCAAGCGGATCAACGACGCCACGGCCGCCGCCGCTGCCGAAGCGGAGGCCGCCGCGAAGACGATCGAGGTGCCGATCGAGGCGTCGATGACGGTGCCCGCGAAGCGGGCCACCGACTGATCAGAGTGTCACGAGGCTGCTGACCCGCCCCGGGCGGCTCGCGACGAACTCCTGCGCGAGCCGCCCGAACTCACCGACGGCCACCAGTCCTACGGCCGCCGCGCCGAGTCCCTCCAGCAGGTTCTCGAGCGCCGCCGGAAATGTGTCGTCGGCGGGCAGCACGGGCACGATCACGCGATGTTCGAGCGCCAGTTGCTCGA